>JAJDOH010000309.1 GCA_022340265.1 Deltaproteobacteria bacterium
TTCAGAGGGCCGTAAGGGTATTTCTGAAGTCACTCGGTTTAAAATGGATTACACATTCTGGTTGAATCTGGCAGCAGTGTCGGTCGTGCTCGTCATGCTTTTCTGCAGGAAGAAACACCGGCAGCTCCCAAACAGCGCGCATGAAGCCAGCATGGATCACAACGGCGGCATCGGCTTCAAACGGCTCGTCGCGTACTCAGCCGCTGTTGTGCTGCTGGTCGGCCTGGCCGTATTCATTCTGACGATCTGAATCATCGGGGAAGCCGGGTTTATCAGGGCTGAGCCGGCAATGATATTTTTCTTAGAACTTCTCCTACCAATTCTTTATCGCCTGATTTGGCCAGATCGCCAATAGACACCATACCGGATAATTTTCTTCCGTCCTTCATTACCAGCAGTCGCCGCACCCTCCGGTCGCCCATCAAGCGGGCGGCGGTTTCAATATCGTCATCTTCCTTGCAGGCGAACACTTCGCCGGTCATCGCGTCGTTTACAATGGTCGTTTGAGGATCAAGGCCTTCTGCGACAACTCGAAGCGTAATATCACGGTCCGTCAGCATGCCGATGGCCTCACCGCCTGCGACCACCGGCATGTCACCGATGCCCCATTTTTTCATTTTTACAGCCGCCTGCTCAATCGTCTGGTCGGTGGTGATAAATTCTGCTCCTTGAGTCATAATTTCATTAACTTTCATTTTAGACCTCCTTGTGGCTTATTCATATAATAGGGCAGAAATTTCGCGGTTTAAATGGGGTGTTGCCCGTATTCTTCAGACGCATTGGCTGTATAAGTTGAGCGTGCGAAGGTTCAGGATTCAGAAGTTATAAGAGGTTTCAGAAGTCGGGAAAATGGCTCATAGCGGATAGTTGATAGTTGATGGTTGACAGTTCATGGTTCAGGTCGTTGAGACCGTTGAGTTCGTTTGGCTGGTTATGACCGTTCACATTGGGCCATGGGCAACCAATCGACCTGGTGAAGTAATGACTACCTTTTTCTTTCTCAACTTCCCAACTTCCCACCCTCTCACCCTCCGTTTTCTGTTCGCTGAAGCCCGACGTGACGCTAAACTCTTTACTGCAATCAGCAACCCGAATTACAGGCTTGAACCTATTTACTATGTCACCGCCAAGCAATAAACTTATGTTCATCAATCGACAGGAACCGAACATGTAGTAACCTTTCGACTGATTTTCATTTCAGGAGTTAAATACTTTTACCGTGACGGACGCGAACAGGCGGTCGGAAAGGAGTAATACCATCATGGCAGAACCTACAAAAATTGTGAAAGGTGGATTCCGAGCTACGCTGGCACTGGTCATCTCAGTCATAGCCTTTTTTATCTCGATTTTCGCCTATACCGCCTCCCAAAATGAAAAAAATCTGAACGCTCGACTGCAGGACTTTCAGTCTAAATTTGAAAAGATGAAGGCGGAAAGCGCCGCGCAGCTCAACTCTCTTCGCAATGAGACTGCAAAGGCGCTGGAAAAAATGAGCAACGCCGTTAAAAATGAAAAGGACGTATCTCAAACAGAGACTGAGAAATCGACCGATCAAAAGATGAACTAATGGACAGTGCAGCGGGTAAGGAATCAAAAATTTTCGGCAGTTTATATTTGGCAACGAAAAAGGGCGTGCATATCGCCCAGCGGAATAATGAAGACTGGACTGCTGTCGGAAGTGCGTTAGAGGTAGAGGGCCGTTTTATAACCTGCATCGCAGTCTGCCATAATTTAATTTGGCTGCATCGTTCGGGAGAATGCCCGCAGCAGATGGCAGGGACGGGACAACCGTCTAATCTGAGAGCAAGAGATCAAAGGCCGAAATATTGACGGATTGAATTCGTCCCTATCACTCAGGACTTGGTGTTGATGAGGTGTCCCGAATCCGGGTTCGGTCGTCCTTTTTAGGCCGTCGCGATGCCTGCAAAGAATCAATTCAGCAGGTTGAATGAAACAGCCCGCCGACTGCCTGGCGGTCCCGCATTTCGTTGTACAGCCGAACGGCCTTTTCAGTCTGCAGGTGGTGATATTCCACACCTCGATCCTCCAGCATTTGCAGGGTTTCCGATTTTACTTGCAGCTGCTCGCTGATCCCCTTTGTGAGAACTACGACGCGGGCGCCATGGTCCAGAAGTTCCTGCACATCTGCGGGCTGAATGCCGGGCGAGTGCTCGGTGCCGGTTTCATTCCAGTTCCACACCCGAGCGCCGCCGGGATAAAGCTTGGCGTCTTTGAATGACCCGCCGCCTTCTATTTTCATGTGGCCCCAGGATAGATGGAGGATTCGCGGAGAAGTCTTTCTGCCCATATTATCACCTCCCGGTTTTCGCTGAATTAAGCGATTCTTCAGTAATTTTTTTATAAAATTTTTGTAGCTTGCTCAGTGTCTTAAAATGATGCTTTTTTTGCTGATAACGAATTAATCAACCAATCATCCACACAACTCATACCTAATAACTTCCTCTCATTTTCTTAACTTCACCACTTCCCCACTTCTCAACTTCCTGCCGTCCTACCCTCACACCATCTCACCTTCTCTTTCCTTCGACATTCGGCATTCATCTATGCTCACTTTTTCTGGCACTTGGGACACAGACAAGCCGTGCGACCGGATACTTTCACCTGCTCCAGCTCGCTGCCGCACTTGGGACAATTGGCGCCTTTTTTTTCTGCGGGGGATTAGATATTCTTCGGGGAAGCGGGACGGGTCCGCACGGCGGTCGATAACGGTGGGCAGGACATCTTCCCGCATTATCTGAAAAAGCGCCTCCAGAGCCTCGGCTTGGATTCTGTCCGCTTTGGTCTTCGGATGAATTCCGGCCTGAAATAAAATCTCGTCGGTGTACACATTGCCGAGACCGGCGATCATCCTCTGATTCATCAGCGCCCCTTTTATGGATCCCCGGGATCCGGAAAGGATGAAATCTTATTTTCGATACAGCTGGTAAAACAGAGAATAATCCGCCCCCGGACCGTTTTTAAAACCCAATATTCCATTATTCTGCCATTTCATTGGACGATTCAAGGTGAACTACACCGCTCTGGGGTGAAATCAAACCGTAAGAGACTGCCCGAAAACCTCGCCTTTTTTTTGCCTCGGTTCGTATTTGCAGCCCATCATGCCGCAGTACTGCCCCACATACTCAGACTTGGGCCTGTATAGAGCTGGTTTTTTCTGAGCGTCACCGAACTTCTCCTCGATGATGTGCGCACACCAGCCTGCCATGCGGGCAATCGCGAAGAGGGGCGTCATGAGATCTCGCGGAATACCCATGATGTGATACAGTGGGCCGCTGCAGAAATCGACGTTCGGCTGAACGCCGGACTTGCCCCTCTTTTCGAGCTCATTCAGGGCGGTTTTTTCCAGGTAAACGGACAGGTCATGCCATTTTTTGCGGCCGGTCTTTTCACCCAGCCGCCGGCTCATCTCCCTTATGAATTTTGCCCTTGGATCCATCGTCTTGTACACTGCATGCCCCAGGCCCATAATCTTTTCGCCGCGATCCAACTTTTGACTCACCCATCCGGCGATGTCATCGACGGACTCCAGTTCGAAAAGCATTTTCATAACCCGTGCATTGGCCCCTCCGTGCAGATCTCCCGAAAGGGCGGCGAGCCCGGCGGCCACCCCGGCATAGAGGTGCGCCCGGGTCGAAACCACCTCACGGCATGCAAACGTGGAGGCATTGAAGGTGTGGTCGGCATGCAGCAGCAGACAAACATCCAGATCCCTTGCCATTTCCATATCCGGTTTCATTCCCTGAAGCTGCCATAAGAAATTGGCGGCGTGGGGAAGTTTGTCGTCGGATGGAAGCGGTTTT
>JAJDOH010000068.1 GCA_022340265.1 Deltaproteobacteria bacterium
CATCAAATTCCTGAACAGGATCCGGCTGCAAGCCTATTTTCAGCTCTTTTTCGACACCGTTTTTATTACCGTTTTCATTTACACCACCGGTGGCATTGACAGCATTTTTTCATTCCTTTTTATTTTAAATATTATTAGTGCCGGTATTATTTTTTCCCGTAAAGGCGGCATCTTTATCGCCTCGGCAAGCAGCATCCTGTATGGATTAATGCTGGACCTTCATTACTATGGCCTGATTCATCCCATCGAGAGCCGGCTTCATTATGCTTCAGAAAACTACAACAGTGCATTCTTATTTTATACGATTCTGGTGAATATGATCGCGTTCTACCTGGTGGGTTATTTGAGCGGCTTTCTGTCTGAACAGATGAAACGGAGCCGGGCTGAACTCAGAGAGACCAGATTCGATCTGAATAAACTGGAGATCTTGCATGAAAGCATTGTCAATAGCATTATATCAGGGCTCATTGCGTTGGACGAAGAGGATCACATCATACTCTTCAATCCCACGGCGGAGGAAATCCTCGGCATCCGCAACAGTCAGGTTTTGGGACGGCCGCTGGAATCTGCACTTCCCGATCTTCACGAACACTTTAAAAACGTTTCGAAAATGCGTTCTTCTCTCAAAATGATCCCTTTTATTGACATTCCCTATCGGAAAACGGACAGTACAAACATTTATCTGCGGCTGTCAGTTTCCCCCCTTCGCTATTTATCTAACGAAAGTGGTGGCAAGATTTTTGTGTTTCAAGATGTGACAGAAATAAGGCGAATTGAGGAAAGCATGAAAAGGGTGGAAGGACTGGCGTTGGTGGGAGAGATGGCCGCCGGTATTGCCCACGAAATCAGGAACCCAATGGCCTCCATCAGCGGTTCCATTGAAGTGTTGAAAGAAGGGTATGACTGGGATAGTACCCAAGAACGACTGATGGCAATTGTGTCACGGGAAATCGATCGTCTGAATCAATTGATCGGCGACTTTCTGCTCTTTGCGCGGCCAAAGGAAACAAAATGGAGAACCTTCGATCTCAATGAGGTCATAAAGGAATCCCTGACACTTTTTAAAAACAGTCCGCGTTGGAACAAAAACATTCGCGTCATTACGCACTTCATCGATTCCTTACTGATTGAGTCGGACCCGGCTCTCATCAAGCAGGTGTTATGGAATCTCCTTTTAAACGCCTGCGACGCCATGCCTGAAGGTGGAATCCTTGAAATCGGCACCAAATGGGTCCTTGAAACGCCCCAATCAAAGGGGAAAAATGTGGCGATTGTCATCCGGGATACCGGAGATGGATTTGATCCAATAACCCTTCCCAGATTGTTTACCCCATTTCTTACGACAAAGGAGAGGGGGTCGGGTCTCGGGCTGGCCACCGTAAAGCGGATTGTGGATCAGCTTCGAGGAAGGGTTTCAGGGAATAATCATCCGGAAGGTGGCGCGGAGATTGTTATTACGCTCCCAATGGATTCAGACGTTGACAATTAGCTGCGGAAAAAAATAGACAAAGATATCAGGATAAACAATGATGAAGTCTGGAAAAATGCTGTCATGAAAATATGTGAACAGAATTGGTTTTCCAATCTTAGCCGTCCCAGCCGCTATCTCGATAACGAAATCAACACGATTCATAAGGATCTTTCAAAGACCGAAATATCCATGGCACTGGTATTCCCGGATACCCCTGAGGTGGGCATGAGCCATTTGGGGCTGAAAATCCTTTATCATCTCTTGAACAGCCGGGACTGGCTCGCCGCGGAAAGGGCCTTTTCTCCCTGGCCGGACCTGGAAGAAGCACTTAGAAGAAAGGGTGTTCCCCTAACCACCAGAGAATCGGGACGGTCGCTGAAAGACTTTGATCTCGTCGGCTTCAGCCTTCAACATGAACTTTCCTATACAAACATCCTCAACGCCCTGGATCTTTGCGAAATTCCCTTCATGGCCGAAGAGAGAGGGGACGCGTATCCCCTTATCATTGCCGGCGGACCGGCCTGCTTTAATCCGGAGCCGGTTGCCCCTTTCTTTGATGCCATGGTCATTGGCGATGGGGAAACCACATCCCTTGAAATATGCACAACCCTTCGCAAAGCGAAACAGGAGGGGGGCATTAGAAAGGATGATATTCTGGACCGGCTCTCCCGTATTCAAGGGGTTTACATCCCTTCCTATTTTCTGGTGCGTCATGAGCCGGATGGAAGTATTGCGGAAATTGTTCCGAAACGTGATGATTATAAATGGGTCGATAAGGCCATTTTATCCAGCCTTGATATCTATCCATATCCGGAACGCCAGATCGTCTCTTTCACGGAACTGGTCCACGACCGGGTTGCAGTGGAAATTTCCCGTGGGTGCACCCGTGGCTGCCGGTTCTGCCAGGCCGGAATGATCTACAGACCCGTGAGGGAAAGGAGCCCCGAGTCCATTTTGAACATTGCCGAAAGAACCCTGAAACTCACCGGCTATGAGGACCTGTCACTGTTGTCGCTCAGTTCCGGTGACTACAGTCACATCGGTTCGCTTCTTTCCACACTCATGGACCGTCATTCTTCCAACCACACCGGCATCAGCCTGCCCTCGCTTCGCGTAGACAGCCTGGATGCCGAAATGATGGCACAGATTAAAAGGGTCCGAAAAACAGGCTTTACCCTTGCTCCCGAAGCAGGAAACAATCGGCTTAGAAGGGTCATCAACAAGGGCCTGACCCAGTCGGATATCTTGGAAACGGCGAAAATTGTTTACCGGTCCGGATGGAAACTGATCAAGCTCTACTTCATGATCGGCCTGCCCTTTGAAGAAGATGATGACCTCCAGGACATTATCGATCTTGCAGAACAGATCACGAAATTATCTGGCAAGAAAGGTCGTCGGGAAACTGTAAATGTCAGTATTTCCACTTTCGTACCCAAGAGCCACACCCCTTTCATGTGGATGCCGCAGATCACACTGGAGGAAAGCCGTCGAAGGATAGAGCTGATTCGAGAGTGCCTCAAAAAGAGCCGTGTCCGGGTAAAATGGAATCAGCCTGAGTTGAGCTGGTTGGAAGGGATTATGGCCAGAGGTGACAGGAGGCTGAGCAACGTCATCATTGAAGCATGGAAGCTGGGTGCAAGGTTCGACGCATGGAGCGAACATTTTAAATTGGATGTTTGGATAGAGGCCTTTTTGCGTTCCGGGATCAAACCGGAATTTTATCACAGAGAAAGGAATTTCCGTGAAATCCTTCCCTGGGACCATATACGATCGGGCGTTACAAAAGCGTTCTTCATGAAAGAATTAAAGAATGCCCAAAAAGAACGTTTTACTTCCGATTGCCGGGAAAAATGCCATGAATGTGGTGTCTGTAATCATAAAACCATTGATCCGGTCCTATATAAAGAAAGGTTTTTTCAGCCGAAAGAAATTTCACCTGCCCGGCAGGTCCAACAGTCCGGAGGCAGATTTCGTCTCACCTTTACGAAGATGGAAAATGCCCGGCACCTCAGTCACCTGGAGTTGGGTCGCGTGCTGAACCGTGCATTCAGGCGTGCAGGTTTGAAACTGGTCTATTCCAAGGGGTTTCATCCCATGCCAAAAATTTCATTTTTTTCGGCCTTGCCGGTGGGTACGGAAAGCATGGCGGAAACAGCGGACATTGAACTGGCTGAAAATTTAGAGATGGATGATCTCAAGGCTGCGATTAACCGCGAACTGCCCGAGGGAATCAACATCACACATATTGAGAAGGTTTCTTCTTCAGAAAAAAAACGCCGTATTGAGGCGTCACGTTTTCTCATCACCCTTGACGAAGCGGCTTTCAGCGAAGCAAACCTTATGGAATTCCTTCGATCCAAACATTTTGAGGTTGTCAAAATCAATAAAAAGGGGGAACATGCCATCGATGCTCGAAATCTTGTGACAGCCATGAAAATTATTTCTCCTGAACAAATCGATCTGACCATCCGACAATCGGATGCGTTGACCCTAAAACCAGCGGAAATTGTCAAAGGTGTGTTTCATTTGGGAGAGGACCATCTTTCGACTATGAAGATATTGAAAACTGAGCAAATTTTCCATTAAATTCAGAAGAACCCGGGGAACTGAACCATGTCCAACGATCTGATCATCAATTCCAGGCCTTACGAAACCAGGGTTGCCCTGGTAGAAAACGGCGTTGTTGTGGAACTGCATGTTGAAAGAGACAGCGGCAGAGAGTTGATGGGCAACATCTATCGAGGCAGAGTCGTACGGGTTCTTCCCGGCATGCAGGCAGCGTTTGTGGATATCGGTCTTGGGAGAACGGCATTTTTGTATGTTTCGGACGTTTACAGGGATTTTTCAGATTTTGAGCAGATGATGCTCAACGCCAGTGAGGCCAATGACACCCTGGATGCCGACAAGGTCGACGAATCCCTTAAAAAACAATCGAGCCAAGGTGGTTTTCAAATAGAGGACCTGCTCCACGAAGGGCAGAGCATTATGGTTCAGGTTTCAAAAGAACCCCTTGGAAACAAGGGGGCACGGTTGACGTCTCATGTATCGCTGCCGGGAAGGCATCTGGTGCTGATGCCCACCGTGAACCACATCGGCGTGTCTCGAAAAATTGAAGACAAAGAAGAACGCGAGCGGTTAAAAGGGATTGTAAAGGAGATTAATCCCGGATCATTTGGTTTTATCGTTCGAACGGTGGCGGAAAACACCAGCAAAGAAAAGTTGGAAGCCGAAATGGATTTCTTATTGAAGTTTTGGGACAACATCAGGGATAAAATGGAGAAAGGAAATAATCCCGGGTTGTTATATAAGGACCTGATCGTTACACTCCAA
>JAJDOH010000080.1 GCA_022340265.1 Deltaproteobacteria bacterium
CGTGATATCCTGGTTTTTCAATGCCTGAACGATAAAATTGCTCACAACGCGCCCGTCGTTGGGGTGCATTCTGGGGCCGTAGGTGTTGAAGATGCGGACCACACGAATGTTCACATGATTCTGGCGGTGGTAGTCAAAAAAGAGGGTTTCCGCGCACCGCTTTCCCTCGTCATAGCAGGAACGGATGCCAATGGTGTTCACGTTGCCCCAATAGCTTTCCGTCTGAGTGTGTACCGTGGGGTCTCCATAGACTTCACTGGTGGAGGCCTGCAAAATTTTGGCATGAACCCGTTTTGCCAGCCCCAGCATGTGAATGGAACCGAGCACATTGGTCTTGACGGTTTTAACCGGGTTGTGCTGGTAATGTATGGGGGAGGCGGGACAGGCCAGGTTGTATATTTCATCCACCTCCAGAAACACGGGAAAGGCCAGATCGTGGCGGATCAATTCGAAGTTGGGGTTTTGCATGAGATGCAGAATGTTTTGCTTTGAGCCGGTAAAGAAATTGTCCAGGCACAGAACATCGTGACCTTCCCGAATCAGGCCATCGCAAAGATGGGACCCCAGGAAACCGGCGCCGCCGGTCACCAGAATCCGTTTTTGCTGATGCAGCATTTTTTTCACCTCCGGTCAACTGTTCAGAAATGGGTAAGCGGGGGCTTTCCGATGGGAAAAACATTAAACCCCATGTTGTGAAGCGCTTCGTGATCCAGAATATTCCGGCCGTCAAATATGAAGGCGGGCTTGGCCATTTTCCGGTATATTTCCCGGTAATCGAGGTTTTTATAAAGAGACCATTCCGTCATGACGGCAATGGCGCAGCATCCGGCAGTTGCATCGAGGGGATCTTCCACATAGGTAACATTCCCGATGGCCCCTTTGAGATCCTCTTTGGCATTATCAATGGCCTTTGGATCCGTAATCACCAGATCCGCCCTTTCCTCCATCAGCCGTTTTGCAATCTGAATGGCCGGGCTTTCTCGCGTATCCCCCGTGTCCGCCTTGAAGGCAAACCCGAACAGACAGATTTTCTTACCGGCCAGGGTATTGAACATGACCTGAAGCATATTCAGAATGAACCGCTCTTTCTGATACTCATTGATTTTGACCACGCCTTCCCAGTAGTCCGCCACTTCCCTCAGATCGTAATAGCGGCAAATGTAGACCAGGTTCAAAATGTCCTTTTTGAAGCAGGAACCACCGAAACCGACACTGGCATTGAGGAACTTGGCCCCCACGCGGCTGTCCATGCCGACTGCCCGAGCCACTTCCTGAACATCCGCATCCGCCTTTTCGCAAAGGGCGGAGATGGAATTCACCGAAGAGATGCGCTGGGCCAGAAAGGCGTTGGCCACCAGTTTGGAAAGCTCGCTGCTCCAGATATTGCTCGTGATTATTTTTTCTCTGGGCACCCAGTTGGCATAAATCTCCACCAGCACATCCCGGGCGCAAATCCCTTGGGCAGTCTGGGAGGAACCGATGAGCACCCGATCCGGGTTTTCAAGGTCCTGAATGGCGGTCCCTTCCGCCAGAAATTCCGGGTTTGACAAAACATCAAAACTGAGAGCGGTGTCCCCGCATGTCAGGATCCGTTCCATGGCCTGAGCTGTTTTGACCGGAAGGGTACTTTTTTCAACAATAATTTTGTTGGACCTGGAATATTTGCGAATTTCCCTGGCGGTTTTGTCCCAGTATTGAAGGTCCGCCGCCATCCCCGCCCCGGCTCCGAAGTTTTTGGTGGGGGTATTGACGCTCACAAAAATAACATCCGACGCTTGAATCCCTTTTTCGATTTCAGTGCTGAAAAAGAGGTTCCTTCCACGTGCCGCCCGGACCACCTGGTCAAGACCAGGCTCATAAATGGGCAGGTCATCGGAGTTCCACTGGGCAATACGTTCCGGATTGATATCCACGACCGTCACTTTGTATTGAGGGCATTTAAAGGCGATCATGGCCATGGTGGGCCCTCCCACGTATCCGGCCCCAATGCAAAGGATATTTCTCTTAAACGGCATTTTTGGTGTTGTCTCCCTTGTTTACATTCATAGATGGGCTTATTTTTGACGAAACGTTAGCATATCAGCGCTTCCGCGTCATCAAAAAATACTGATTTTGACCTTTATCGGCAAAAGCTTCCGAATTTGGGACTTGGGAAATGCATCTGGATGTTTTGGACGGTTCGTGCTAGATATCTCTCTGGCAGACTGTTTCACAAGAAAGGAGGACTGCAACATGGGTAAATACATTGGCGCACTGGATCAGGGTACGACAAGCACCCGCTTTATTGTTTTTGATTATAAAGGCCAAATTGCGGGACTCGGCCAGAAAGAACATGAACAAATATTTCCCCAACCCGGCTGGGTGGAACACGACCCCATGGAAGTGTGGCGTAACACGCAGACAGTGATAAAAAGCGGGCTTTCAGATGCCGGGATAAATGGTGCGGATCTCGCTGCCATCGGCATCACCAATCAGCGGGAGACGACCCTTGTCTGGAACCGCCAAACGGGCAAACCCTACGGCAATGCCATTGTGTGGCAGTGCACCCGAACGAACAATATATGTCGGGAACTCATGGGGAACGGCGGACAGAACCGTTTTCGGGAAAAAACGGGACTTCCCATTGCCACCTATTTCTCAGGACCTAAAATCAAATGGATCCTGGGAAATGTTCCCGAAGCGCGGTCAGCAGCTCTCAAAGGAGATGCCCTTTTCGGCACCATGGAGACCTGGGTGATCTGGTGGCTCACCGGAGGACCCAAAGGGGGTGCCCATGTAACCGATGTCACCAACGCCAGCCGAACACTGCTCATGGATCTCAAAACCCTTTCCTGGGATAATGATCTTCTTGAAATTCTGGACATTCCGCCCCATATGCTGCCCAGAATCGTGCCCTCTTCCGACAGGGACTTCTGGGGATTTACGAGCCTTGACGGTCCCCTGGCCGCGGAAATACCTGTCTGCGGAGCCCTGGGAGACCAGCAGGCCGCCCTGGTGGGCCAAGCCTGCTTTAAAAAGGGTGAAGCCAAAAACACCTATGGTACCGGCTGTTTTCTGCTACTCAATACCGGTCCCGATGCCGTTCCCTCCACCCATGGTCTGATCACCACCGTTGCCTATCAAATGAGCGGGCAAGCACCGATTTACGCTCTCGAAGGATCCATTGCCATGGCCGGCGCCCTTGTGCAATGGTTCAGGGACAATCTGGGCCTGATCAAGACAGCGCCTGATATTGAAGCATTGGCCGGAACCGCTAAGGATAACGGCGGCATGTTCATCGTCCCCGCATTTTCCGGCCTCTTTGCCCCCTACTGGCGGGACGATGCCCGTGGAGTGATGGTGGGATTGACCCGCTATATTCACAAGGGCCATATGGCGCGCGCCGTGCTGGAAGCCTGCGCCTATCAAACCCGGGATATTCTGGAAGCCATGAACAGGGATGCCGGGGTGCAATTGCCCCATTTGAAGGTGGACGGAGGCATGGTGGCAAACAACCTCATGATGCAGATTCAGGCCGATATTTTGAATGTTCCCGTGATTCGGCCCCGAATCGCCGAAACCACGGCGCTGGGGGCCGCTTATGCCGCCGGACTGGCAGTGGGCTTCTGGTCATCACAAGAAGAACTGCGCCAAAACTGGACCGAAGATCGTTCCTGGCAACCGGCCTGCACTGAGGCTGAGAGGGAGATGGGTTACAACAACTGGAAAAGGGCGGTTGAACGAACCTTTGACTGGGTTCAATAGAAAGACCTTCGTCTTATCATGCAGGAACCGAAATGGGTGGATGGCGTTTTACAAAAAATTTTAATGAACGGCTGGGATTCCTGCCTGCAAAGACGATCCAATCCTTTTCGGACGGCCCCAGAATATGGGTTCACGGCGCGTCCCTGGGTGAAATCCGCGTCGCTCTGGCGATCATTAAATCCCTGCTGAAAAAAATACCCTCATGTAACATCATTGTATCAACGGTAACGGAGCACGGCCGAAACCTTGCCCTTGAAACCTTTGATAAAGAAATTCCGGTTGTTTATGCGCCGCTGGACCTGCCCGGCTGCGCTTTCAAAGCCTTGTCCTTTGTGCGACCCGATGTCATGGTTTTTCTTGAAACGGAAATATGGCCTGCCTGGATTTTTACAGCCCACAAATTGGGTATCCGGCTGGCACT
>JAJDOH010000106.1 GCA_022340265.1 Deltaproteobacteria bacterium
TTTGATACAAGATGATTAGTAAACAGTTTTGTTTCTTAGCCTTTTTGGAGCATCATAATGCTGACTTGGCTGTTGTCCCTTTTTAACCTGGTTGTATTGATCATGGCGCTGCTGTTTGCCCATGAATCCCGTCGGGAAGGGGAGGTGAGGGCGCAGAAGATCGGACTGGCAGGCGCAGGATTTCATTTTCTGCTGGGTTTGGCGATCCTTTTTCTGCCGGGAATTCGAACCCCTTTGGCATGGCTATTTGGCATTATGCTGGCTTTTTCCGCCCTGCTGCTCATTCCTCCTCGCAAAACAGCCCGCTCCCTGAAAGGGGCGGCCGGTTATCTGGCGGCTGACGACAGCCCTTTTGTGCCATTTGATGAACGAGACATCAGCTTTGCCCGGAACCGATGCCTCATTCCCGGTTCAGCGCAATATGAAGCCTATTACCGTATGCACCCCGAACGTAAGGAACGGGATGACCAGAGACGTGAGAAGGGCGGTCCTCTGGGCCGGCCCGGGTCTATCGACGGCGGATACCGGCCCAATGTATCCATGCTCGTTTCCTCCTTTGAGCTTCCCAACATGCTGGGCAGCAAAGCCCGGGTGGACCCTGATTCCGCGGGGGCTCAGAGCACCTATGCAGCCAGAGGGGAAACGCCGCCGCCTTTTTCCATGGAACCGGAAAAAGCGACCCCCATTGTGAAGGCATGGGCCCGACACCTGGGAGCCGATCTGGTAGGCATCTGCAAAGTGGATCCCCGGTGGGCCTACAGTCACAAGGGGGAGATCCATTATGGTGAATGGGAGGAGTGGGGCCGTGAGATTCCGGAACCGCTCCCCTATGCGGTGGTGGTGGCAACGGCCATGGACAGCGAAATGGTGGCTACGGCTCCCCACACCCCGGCGGTGGTGGAAAGCGGGTATAATTACGCCCGTGGGGCTTACATCACCACCATCCTGAGCCAGTGGTTCGGTCGTATGGGATACCGGGCCGTTGCAGAACATAACCGTCACTATGACATGCTCATGGTGCCCCTGGCCGTTGATGCGGGACTTGGAGAACTGGGCCGGCAGGGGTATCTGATTGCGGATAAATTCGGTCCCCGGGTGAGGCTTTTTGCAGTGCAGACGGACATGCCACTTGTGCCGGACATGCCGGTGGACCTGGGCGCAGAGAAATTCTGCGAACGTTGCCTGAAATGCGCCGAATCCTGTCCTTCCCGCTCCATCCCCCGTGAACGCCGAAAAACCGTTGAGCGCGGGCTTCTGCGCTGGAAACTGAACGATGACGACTGTTTTGATTACTGGGGAAAGGTGGGAACCGACTGCTGCGTGTGCATGGCGGTCTGTCCTTTTTCAAGGCCCTATCGCAGCATCCACAAACTGGTCCGGTATCTGTTGAGGCGCTCCGCCCTGGCGCGCATACTGTTTCCCCACCTGGACAACCTGATTTACGGCCGAAAATGGAAACCCCGTAAACCGACGGAATGGATGGCCTATCCTTGAAAAAGGGAAAAAGTTTTACGTGATGGCCCGAAGCGAAGGTTCATCTTCGCTTCGGAATGGTTATTTAGCCCTCCTCCGGGAACTTTGTCCATATTTCATTACGCTTTCTTTTCCAAAGCCTTGAGAATTTTTTCGGGGGTGATGGGGAGCTCCATAAAATCCACGCCGATGGCGTCATAGATGGCGTTGACGATGGCCGGTGCAGGGGAGAGTTGCGTCCCTTCTCCGGCTTCTTTGGCTCCGAACGGCCCGATGGGATCGTCCGTTATCACTTCCAGAGCCTCAATTTCCGGCATTTCCATAAACGTGGGGAAACCGTACTCCAGAAGTGAGGCGTTCATGACCTGCCCCTTCTCAACAATGACGTCTTCATACAACGCCTGCCCCATTCCACCCACAACGGAACCCTCCAGTTGGCCTTCAACCAGCATGGGGTTGATGGGCTTTCCGCAATCGTGGGCCGTTGCCATCTTCAAAAGCTTCACTTTTCCCGTGTGGGGATCGACTTCAACCTCCGCGGATTGGGTCATGAAGGAATAACTGGGTGCAAAGTTTCCGTCCTCTTTGAAGAGCGTGGTTGGCTCGGTGGCGGGCGGGAACCAGGATGCCCGACCGACGATGGGCATGGGCAAGTCAGCGTATTGGTATCCCTTGATGGCGTCTTTCATGCTCATCTTTCTTGCCGGAGACCCTTTGACAAAAATCTCACGGTTCCTGGCCATCAGATCTTCAGGGTTGGCTTCAAGTTCTTTTGCCACAAAATCGAACAATTTGTCTCGGGCCGCAATTGCGGCTACTCTGGCGGCATTTCCCGCTCTTACCGTCACACCGCTGCCGAAGGTGCCGGAATCAAGGGGGGTCACGCCCGTGTCCGCTGCGGTGATCCTGATATCTTCCATGGGTACACCGAGCACTTCCGCCACGATCTGGGAGATGACTGTTTCAGCACCCTGTCCAATGTCCGCCGCGCCTGAAAGCACATTGACTGCCCCGTCTCGCCCTAGCTGAACAACCGATCCTGAGCTGATATGACTCATGTTGCTGACCCCGCTGGGGAAAGATGCGCCCGCGAGACCGACGCCTCTGCCAAAGGGGAGCTTACCCCTCTTTTCCTTCCATCCGATGGCGTCAGCGGCCATTTTAACGGAATCGTAAAATCCACATGAGTTGATGATGAATTTTGCCGGATGCGATTCGCCTGCGTGGATACTGTTTTTCATGCGAATTTCGGCGGGATCGAGATTGATCCGTTCACAAATCAAGTCCAGTTGTCTCTCAACCGCGAACCGGGCCTGTGGGATTCCGTGCCCGCGCATGGCCCCCCCTACGGGTTTGTTGGTATAGACATGATGGCCTTCGTAAACCAGGTTGGGGACATGATAGGGTATCATGAGAAAATAGCAGGACAAGGCGATCATGGTGGGGGCGGTGCTGTTATATGCACCGCCATCGGCATATGCCTTAAATTTCTGCGCGAGGATGGTCCCATCCTTCTTCACACCCGTCTTGACGGTCAGGTGCATGGGGTGTCTCTGCCGGGTTGCGATAAACAACTCTTCCCGTTCGTAAACAAATTTGACGGGCTTTAAGAGCTTCATGGCAAACCAGGCGGCGCAGAAATCCTTAGCAAACATATCAATCTTCTGGCCGAAACCGCCGCCCACTTTGGGTTTGATGACCCTTACCTTGCTTTCCGGTATTTGAAGGGTATTGGATAGATTTCTTCGTAGAAAAAAAGGGATTTGGGTAGAAGACCAAAGGGTCACTTCCCCCCTTTGAGAATCATATTGTGCCACAGCGGCATGGGGTTCCATGGGGGCATGATTGACCGGCTGGGAATAAAAACTGTCTTCAAATACAAAGTCGCTTTCCGCAAAGGCTTTTTCCACATTCCCGAATTGTTTATTGATGGATAACGAAATGTTGTTCGGGGTGTCGTCATGAACCAGCGGTGCGCCTTCCTTTATGGCGTCGAGGGGGTCAAACACGGCCGGCAGTTCTTCATAGGTCACTTCAATCAGTTCTATGGCCTCTTCAGCGGTTTCGAGGTTGGTGGCGCACACCGCTGCAACCTCATCGCCGATATACCGTACCTTGCCTTTGGCCAGGGCATATTCATCCCTTGCTTTGGGTACGATGCCGTACAGTCGGTCCGGAATGTCACGACCCGTCACGACGCCCTTGACACCGGGCAGTTTAAGGGCTTTGGAAGTATCAATATTGAGAATTTTCGCATGGGCATAGGGACTTCTGAGAATTTTTCCGTGCAGCATCCCGGGAAAAACGAGGTCGTCTGTAAATACGGCTGTCCCATTCGCTTTTGCTGCCGCATCATGCATCGGCAATCTTTGACCTACGACATTTAAATCATTTTCCATTTATGAGACCTCCCCTGACTTATCGCTCACGCTCATCACCGCTTCAACGATCTTTTTATAGCCCGTGCATCGACAGAGATTCCCGGCCATTTTTTTCTTTAAAATATCTTCCGTGAGATGTTCTTCTTCATCCAGCACGGCCTTCGCGGTCATAATCATGCCGGGTGTGCAGAAACCGCATTGCAGACCGCCTTTTTCGACAAATGCCGCCTGAATGGGATGGAGATGACCCGCCTCTTCCATTCCTTCTATGGTTTGGATCTCTTTGCCGACGGCATCCATGGCAAGCATGATACATGACAATGCGGTCTCTCCGTTGATGAGTACCGTGCAGGCGCCGCAGGAACCGAGATCGCATCCGCGCTTTGTGCCCATTAATCCAATTCTATCCCTCAAAACTTCTAAAAGCGTCTCATTCGGAGCAACCAGTACCTCATGTGTGTCACCATTTATTTTAAGCTCAATAACACTTTTCATTGTTTTTACCTCCCAACAGCTTGCTTTAGTGCGTTTTGAAGCAGTAGCCCCATCATCTTTCTTTTGTAAGAGGGCGAATAATTCGATGTTTTAACCGGACTGGCCTCTTTGGATGCGATTTGGCCGGCTTCTTCCAGGATGCCATCACCCAGGTCCTTTCCGTTAAGAAAGCTTTCAACCTTGTGACCTCTCAAAGGCTTTCGGTCTACGGCCGTAAAGGCCACCCTGTACACCTTTTCTGTTGGGGATGCCCAAAGGGCTGTCCCAACAATGGGAAAATCGATGCTTTCGCGGTTGGCAACCTTCTGATAAATGGAAAATCCGTTTATGGCCTTACCCGGAATAATGATCTCGGTTAGAATTTCTCCCATTTGAAAACCGAGCGGAGTTTTGCTGTTGCCGGTGAAAAGATCCTCTAAAGGAATCTCTCTGGTATCGTTTTTGTTTTGTAAAACAATTTTTGCTTCCAGAACCAGAAGAGCCGGTGCCACATCGCCACAGTAAGTGGCGTAACAGGTCTCTTTTTTGTTTACCACATGACAGATCTCTCCACCCGCTTTAAAACAGGTGGGCCTGGTACTTCGCCACCATTTGGATTGATTAAAATACCGGCATCTGTTCTGCTGGCAAATATTCCCTCCGATGGTACCCATGCCCTGATGATGGTAAGAACCCACGGAAGAAGCGGCAGATGCAAGAACAGGCAGGCCTTTTGTTATCATTGCATCCCTATATATCTTTTTGAGAGGGGACAGGGCGCCGATCCGAATGTCGCCATTATCCTCGCGAATGAAGTTCAGTCCGGGGATTTTCTTTAGATTTACCACCGTTGAAGGGAGTTCAACCTTGTGTTTCATGTTGGGCAGAAGGTCAGTTCCTCCAGCGAGAAATTTCGCGGTAGGCTCATCAGACAAAACGCTTGAAGCCTCCCGGATGCTTTCAGGTTCCAAATATCGGAATTTGGGTAGTCTCACAGCGAACCTCCTTAATCTTGAAATCTGAGCCATCTTAAAACACCGACGGCCCCGATAATTTCGCAATGTGTAAGTGTGTTTCAAGAAATATTTAACATTGCCGGTGGATTCTGTCAAGAAAAATATAAAGGGTGAAGTACAGTCGCTTCCATGCTTTCATTCTAGAAAGAATGCGTTAAAAAACAATTGGTTAACATTTTTTAAAATAACAATTAACAGAAGCGGGTAGAAACTTTTGCCCAACCTGCAAGAGGAATCGGGTATTTTTCTATTGACAGTTGATCCAAGCCTGATTTATAAAAAATGGAACCTATCTTCACAATATGCAACTTTTTTCATATGCATTGAAGCATAATTTCAACAGGAAATCTCTATCAATTTTGGGATTGCCATTGTGACAAGAGGAATTCGCTATGCTTGACTTGGAATCTCTTCCACTGGGGCAGGTGATTGAAATGGGAGCGGGTGTCGCTCCGACCAAAACCGCAATCGTCTGTGAAAACGAACAAAAGACCTATGAAGAACTTCATGCTTCGACGGAGGCGCTTGCAGCCGGCTTGAAGAACCTGGGGATTCTAAAAGGGGATCGTATTGCCATTTTCATGCCCAATTCCATGGAACTTGTAACTGCATTTTACGCGCTCGAGAAACTGGGTGTTGTGGTGGCGTGGGTGAACCCGCTCTATCGGCAGACGGAAGCCCAATTTATTCTGGAGAACTCGGAAGCGCGCGGCGTTTTTATTTTCAAGGAGTGGGAGGGGTGCGACTACCTTCAGATGATCGAAGGTTTAAAGGACCGCCTTCCCAACCTTGAATTTATTCTGTTGGCCGGAGAAGGGGAAGGCGAAAAGGTCGTTCGAGTCAACGAAATTTTGGAACAGGGGGAAAATAGCCCTTATGTGCCTGCTCCCATTGATACGAAAAATGATTTGGCCATGTTGATCTATACGTCCGGCACGACCGGGCGACCCAAAGGCGCCATGATTACCCATTACCAGGCGGTTAGGGCGGGGATGGAATATTCCTATGGCATCAATGCACGGTCAAAGGACATTTTTATCGGTTTTCTCCCCATGAGCCACTCCTATGGCTGCGGTGCCATTTTGATCCAACCGTTTCTCCTTGCTGCTACCGTGGTTTTGATGGCAAAATTTGACACGGAATCGGCATTCAAAATCATTGAGGCGCAAAAAATTACGGTTCAATTGGGAGCACCGGCGCACTATATCATGGAGCTGAATCATCAGAACCGAAAAAAATATGATTTGACCTCCCTGAGAGCGGGAATGATTGCCGGACAGATCGCTCCGGAGGGCCTGATCACGAAAATCGAAGAAGAGATGGGCATATATGTGACCGCATTTTGGGGTGCATCGGAAGTGGGTCCGGGTTTGGGGATCAGGTGTCCATATCCATCTCCCCTTGATATTCGGGAGAAATATATCGGTCAACCCATCCAAGGCACGGAGGCTCGCATCGTAGACTTGACATCGCGGAAAGAACTTCCGGATGGGAAAATTGGAGAACTGACCCTCAGGGGATGGCATGTGCTCAAAGGATACTGGCGAAATCCGGAGGAGACGAAAAAACAGATAATCGATAATTGGCTGTTCATGGGGGACCTGGTATCAAGGGAAGAAGACGGATACTTGAAGATCTATGGAAGGAACAAAGACCTGATAAACCGCGGTGGTTACAAAATTTATCCCTACGAACTGGAGTCGTTGATCGTCGATCATCCAAAAGTAGCGCAGGTATGTATTGTCGCCACGCCTAACCCGGTGCTGGGTGAAAGTATATGTGCCTGCGTGGTACCCGTGAATGGCCGGACCGTAACGCTCAAAGAGATAAGGGATTTTCTGGAAGGAAAGATCTCAAAAATCAAATTTCCAAATGAGTTATGTATCTTGAAAAGTTTCCCAACGCTTTCAGGAGGTGTAAAAATCAAGAAGTTTGGGGAAAACGGTTTGACGGAAATAGCCAAAAATGATCATAACAGGGAACTTTATAGATAAGATGATGAAAGATAGTTTTTAATGATCCTGTCATTAAAATCTATTTTTCATATAAAGTGAACATCGCCGGCTAATAGTAGTTTTTAAATTTATCCCAGTAACTTTTATCTTTATCCTGCCAGTCGGAACCGAATTTATCTTCATAAAACGAGGCGAACTTATCAAACCAGCGCCACCATGTACTCTTTCCTTCCTTCTGAGCTTTCAGCACGTCTCTTAAATGCTGTTGGATGTTAAGGAGTTCTTCTTTGGGGAGGTAATAGGCTGCACCCTTTTCGTGTGATTTAATGGTGTCTTCGGGGCTTAAGGCATTTGCGGTCAACATAATAGCGGTTATTTTTTTCTCGGTTGCAAGCTCCAGTAGCGCATACCCGTTGACACCCATGATATCCAGAATGGTCAAATCGAAACGGCCGTTCTCCAGCTTGTCTCTGGCTTCTTCGAAACTTGACGCCGTTTCGACTTCGCACATGGACAACAATTCCTTCAGTGTTTCAAGGATATCCGGCTCATCGTCCACAATCAAAACACTTTTACCTTCAAGTAAGTCATCTCGGTTCATACGTAGTCTCCATAATCAAATCCGGCGAACTCGGAACTTCGGGCCCATAACACTTTTCACAAGCCCTTTGTTTTATTTGCGGTGCCAATAAAATATTTGAGGCGTGGCCCGCTTCACGGTTAATAAGTCACAAGGCTGGGCAAGTAAGTCGCGATCTGGGGAAAAATAATCAAAATGATTGTAAAAAGAATGAGGGCCACCAGAAAGGGCATGATTCCTTTGAAAATAGTTTCCAAGGGTATATCCGGTGCGATGCCCTTAATAACAAAAACATTGACGCCCACGGGTGGTGTGATAACACCCATTTCCGCTACCAGCACAATGATCACGCCAAACCAGATGGGGTCAAAACCGAGTTTCATCACCAAAGGGAAAAAAATCGGAATGGTTACAACCACCAGCGCCATGGAATCCATAAAAAAGCCGCCGATGAAATAGATGAAAATAATGACCCCCATAATCGCCATGGTGGGTATCGGTAGGCTGCCGACCCAGTCGGCGAGCATGAACGGAATGGTCGTGATGGCCATAAAATGTCCAAACACCGTTGCGCCGGTAATGATAAAGAGCACCATACAGGACGTACGAAGCCCATCCATTCCGGATTCAACAAGACTTTTCCAGCTGAGCTGCCTGCGGAACAAACCGATCAACAGCGCGCCTCCTGCCCCGATAGCGCCGGCCTGTGTGGGGCTGAACCATCCCAGAAACAATCCACCGATGGTCAGAACAAAAAGAAGCACCGCTTCGATAATCCCTTTGGTTGCCTTGAGCTTCTCCCGCCATGTTGTGGGCGCCCCTGCCGGTCCCAGTTTGGGGTTCCTGGAACACATAATCGCTACCACCGCCACGAAAAATAGGCTCAGGATGAGGCCCGGCAAGAGTCCGGCGACAAATAGTTTCCCAATGGATTCCTCTGTCAGTATCCCGTAAACGATAAGGATGGTGCTGGGTGGTATCAGGATGCCCAGTGTTCCGGCTGCGGCAATTGTCCCTGTGGCCAGCATGTTGCTGTAGCCGTATTTTTTCATCTCTGGTAACGCAATTTTGCCCATCGTTGCCGCTGTGGCAGCTGTTGAGCCGCAAATGGCGGCGAACCCCGAGCATGCGAGCACCGTGGCAATGGTAAGACCCCCGCGCAATTGACCAACCCACGCATACGTGGTGTTGTACAGCCGCTGGCTGATCCCGGAGGCGAATGCAAACGACCCCATGAGAATGAACAGGGGAATAACCGATAGTGGATAAGAGGAAAATGTATCAAAAATATCCTGCGCCAGCAGGCCCAGCGCCGGCTCCGATCCGGCCAAATAGGCAAACCCTGAAAGACCGACCAAAGTCATGGAAAATGCTACGGGCATTCTCAAAAGAAACAGGGTAAGCAACAGGATAATTCCAATGATACCGGTTGTCACGGGGCTCATTTTTTAAAAATCCTTATTGCCGAAAGGAGAAATCGGTGCAGATATACCAGGCAGACAGGGATAAAGCTCACAGCCGCCGCATAAGCGAAAATATAGAGCGGAAGGCGCAACGTGGGGCTCACCTCATGGCCCGTCTGCATGGAATATCCGTAGGCGAATAACTGCCGGCAAATCAGAATAAAAAGAAGCAGGCAGAGAAAATGAACAATTGCATCAATGATGGCCTGTAAGGTCTTGGGCAGCAGTGGGACAAAGAACTCCACCTCCACATGCCTTCCCAGGATAAGGCTGGCGGCAATGGCAAAGGCGACAGACAGCAACTGTGACATCATGACGATATCCAGCGCCCCGGGCACGGGAAGTTTAAAAACTTTCGCACCCACGACATCCACACAGGTAATGGACATCATCATGAGGATTCCCGCCAGTCCCACCCACTCGAGCCAGAAACTGACTTTTTGATTAAAACGATCAAATTTTTCCAGTATCGGCATATGGATGCAACCTTTAAAAATACACGCTATTGTTTAATGCCTTTGGGGCCTGTCGGAGATGGAATCCGGTACTCCATCTGTTTCGCTGTCCAAAAATCGATGCGGTCCCGCAGATAAGAAATCCAACCCCTTATTTCCTCTTCGGAATAACCTTTGGCTTTCATATCCTTAACGTAATTTTCAATCACCGGCTCGGTTGCCGACTTCCACTTTTTCACTTGTTCTTCATCCAGATTGATAAACTCAACGCCCTTTTCCTTCGCAAAATCCCTGCCGTCAAAATCAATTCCATTCCACATTAAAGCGAATTTCTCTCTATACTCGCCGGACAGTTCGTCAACGATCTCCTTTAAGTCCGGTGGCAGTTTGTCGTAGGTTCTCTTGTTCATGATCACATAAAAGGTGTAGATGTTTCCCACCTGCCAGCTTGATGTTACATATTTCGCAACCTCAGCGAACCGGAATGTCTTTAGGGTCTCAAACGGTGTGTTAACTCCTTGGATCACACCCTTTGAAAGGCCATCATAGACTTCCATAATCGGCATGGGGGCGGGTGAGGCGCCCAAAGCTTTAACCGTATCGCCCACTCGGCCTGGTGCGCGAATCGTCAACCCCTTCATGTCATCCAAGGTTCGAACCGGTTTCGTGGTAATCATGACATTGGGGGAGCAGGCATGCATCCAGAGCACTTTTACTTTATCAAATTCCTTGGGTTTGAAATTAGTGTAAAAATCATTTACCACCATGTTCGATACCCACCCGCTGGGATAGCCCAGCGGCAAATCGCAGGCTTCGGTGACGGGAAAACGACCCGGTGTGTACTCAACATGGGCAAATCCCATATCCGCAACGCCCAGCTCGACGCCTTTGTACACGCCGGCGGGTTTGAGAAGCGATCCACCACCAAAGTACTGGGTCTTGATTCTCCCACCGCTCCGTTTCTCCAACTCTTTTACAAACGCTTCACAAAGCAGTGATTGCTTGGCTGGTCCCGGAAAAATGTGGGCAAATTTTAGATTAAAAGTCTCGGCAGCACTCGACTGCCTGCCTCCAATGACCAAAACCAAAACCAATGCCATGACCATTACCATCACAGTTGCCAATCCCAGTCTTTTTGCCATTTCGAAACCTCCTAGTGATTAATGTTTTTTGTTTATCCAACTCCCAATATTAATCGATTCCGGATATCCTCCGCATCTCTAATGTTGTTACAGCTTTCATAATATGCAAGTAATTTTCAAAAATTTCTAGCATTGGCGAATGGTGCTGTCAAGAAAAAATGGAGTGGCGAATGCAATAGTTCGCGGCTTTATTCCAGGCAAATGCATTTTTCAGGATCTAATTTAGTTCAATTTTAATAATTAATTTGTGCCAAAAGCCGAAATTTTCTGGCGGTTCACTAAAGGAAGTCTGGCATTTTTTATTGACAGATTAGTCTAGCTCCAATATATAAAAAATACACTTTGCTTTCATAATATGCAAGCTTTGAGGTTTCAAATTCATGAGTATTTAATTTCGGCAGGAAATCTCTACCGATTTTGGGATTGTCATAGGACAAGAGGATTTCTCCATGCTTTTTGGTTGGTGCAACAACTGAAGTAAGGTAGTAACGTTCTTACTAAATAGCAAAAAATGGCGGAAATAGGAAGAGATTTGACATTTGTCTTGTTCTAAGTAATTAGAAATATGGAAACAAAAAAGAAAGATGAACCGATTTACAGAGTGCAGGCGCTTGAAAGAGCGCTGGACATTCTTGACTGCTTTTCCTTTCAGAAAAGAGAGCAGGGATTGTCTGAGATTGCTGAAAAAACTGCATTGAACATGACCACCGCCAAACGACTGATTGCCAATCTTACGAGCCGCGGATATCTCCGACAGGTTCCTGATTCCAAGCGTTATCAGCTGGGCATGCGGCTGTTTGAACTGGGTGGAATTGTCTTTTCATCATTCTCGCTCAGAAAGGTTGCTGCAAATCACCTAACGCGCCTTCAAAGTGAGACAGGGGCCACCGTTCTTCTGGGCGCCATAATGGACAATCAGTTGGTTTACGTGGACAAGAGAGAGGGAAATGCAATGATACGCATTTCTTCCGACATCGGCTGGCGGCGGCAGCTCCATTACGGTATGCTGGGCATGGTCTTGATGGCGTATCTGGATTCGGCGCATGTTAGCGAAATCCTCAAAGAAACCCCTTTGGAAAAACACACTCCCAATACCATTACGGATGAGGACGCCTTCAGCATTCGCCTGGAACAAATCCGTAAAAATGGGTTCGTTTTTGAAAGAGAAGAGGCTGTGGAAGGGGTCATCGGTATTGCCGCCCCGGTAAGGGATTATTCCAGACAGGTCATCGCCGCTCTCGGCGTTGCGATTCCCATGGTCAAGAGTAATTCAGAGAAGACCCTCGAAAAAACCGTTGAACGGGTTGTGGCAACCTGTGATGAATTATCGTCGGATCTGGGATATTTGAAAATTTAGCATTGAAGTTTGCAATAAAAAAAATGGTTGCAAAAAACAGCGCCGGCTACAAGGCTTCTTTTTGGCCGTACTGAAGAACTCCGGTACAATTTCTCATCCATTGAGGGAATAATGGTGGGAAGGTTATTTCTCCAAAAAGGTTAATACCGCACCCAGAAATTTATCCTGACCTTCAATGTGGACCCAGTGTCCTGCGCCATGAACCGTTACCAACTCGGCTGAGGGAAAGAGGTTCAGAATCTCCGGCCAATCTGAATCCCGAATGTATTCGGAGTTTCCACCACGTATGAACAAGCAGGGTTTCATGAATGGTTTGCCCGTGACTTCCTCCAGCAGGTTTTGATGGTTGTTGCGGATTCCTTTGATATTGATTTGCCAGTGATAGCTTCCGTTATCCTTCCGTTTTAAATTCGAAATCAGGAAGAGACGCATGTCCCTGTCGGGAATGGCTTCCTTTAACATTTCATCTGCATCCCTTAACCTGGAGATTTGTGAAATATCCAATTGATACAACGCTTCCATAAGATCTTGGTGCAGGTTGGCATAGGCCTTGTGGGAGATATCCACAGAAGGAACGTTTTTGATAAAGAACCTGGAACTCCACGTTTTACCGGACAAACTGAAAATTCTTCAGCTGGAGGAGAAAATTGAGGAAAATTATTATTCAAGACGACATCTTCAGCCTTTTTCCGGATTTTTTTCGGGGTATCATCGTTGTTAACGGACTTAACAATTATCCGTCTTTAAAGCGGGTCCGTAAGCTTTTGAAAAAGGCCATCGATGCGCAGAAAGACGTGAACATCGAAAACGATGAAAGGCTGATGGCGTGGGATGATGCCCACCGGAAATTTGGATCAAATCCCAATAAGTTTCCGCCGTCCATTAAATCGCTTATCAAAAGGGTCCGGAAAAATCCAGCCTTGCCGTACATCAATTCGGTGGTTGCCCTATTCAATTTGATTTCACTGAAATACTGTCTGCCCTGCGGCGGAGATGATATAGAGCGCGTCCAGGGGGATTGTGTATTGGGATTGGCCGATGGTACGGAAAGGTTTTTGGCACTGGGCTCTGACGAGATGGAAACCCCAAAAGAAGGTGAAGTCATTTATTTTGACGGTGAAACGAAAAATGTGATGTGCCGTCGTTGGAACTGGCGAAACGGCGATGCCACCAAGATTGAGGTAACTACCAAACGGATCGTCATTAATATTGACTCCCTTCCACCGCAAACCCCTGAGGTGGCCATTGAGGCCAGAGATGGGTTGGCGGCGTTGTTAAAAGCGCACTGCGATGCCAAGCTTTATACAGATTCACTTCATGCGGGGAAACGGGAATTGATCCTTGATGAATGAATGTGAAGAAAATGGACAATTTGATGGTTATCTTATCCAGGAGAATAAGTGAGCATATTAGCTTGACTGTCAAATTCTATTTCCTTATAGTTCCCGGGTAAATACGCGGACACTTGCCAGCTAACAGATCGGACTTTATTCCACATGCCGCTGAGTCTGAAGAATTTTCATCACTCCTATCGCTTTGAGATCATCGATGAATGGGTGAACAGGCTTAAAGAAAACGCCGGCCCCCTGTACGCCGCCAGACCCCGTGAAGAATTGTTGGGCACCATTTCAGAAGCCTTTGAAGCCAATTATCGTTTTCTGGTTGAAGGACGAATGGGTCCTATCAATCGGTTTATCGATAAAATCTGCCGAATGCGTCTTGAGGCGGGATTTCACCTGTCGGATGTACAAACAGCGTTTGAAATATACCGGGAAATTGTCATTCCCATTCTGGCCAAATATTGTGCCAAAGAAGATTTTGTTCGATCGGTGGAGGACATCAACCGATGCCTGGCCTACACCATTCGAAGTTTCAGCGATCATTTTCAAGGCATGCACGAAAGAGAGATCCTGGAACATAACCGGGAATTGGAAGGTCAGGTGCGAACCCGGACCAAGGCCTTACAGGAGTCGGAGTTGCGCTACAAAATATTGGTGGAAGAAATCAACGACGGATATTTTGTGATCCAGGACCAGTTGATTGTTTTTGCCAATCGCGCATTTTGCGAAATGCATGGGTATTTGCCGGAAGAGGTCCTAGGGAAAAAGTTCTACACCTTTTTGGCCCCTGCCAGCCGGGAAAATGTCATCGATATTTACAGGAAAAGCGTTCTTAACCAACCCAGCCCGGCCATCTTTGAGTATATGCGCCTGACCCGAAACGGCAGCGTCTTTCCCACTGAAATCAGGGCCAATGTGGTTGCCTATGACGGACAGCTCTCCAACATCGGCATTTGCCGGGACATCACCGAACGGGTTAAAATGGAGAAAAAAGTCAGAGAGTCGGAAAGAATGGCCTACATCGGACAAATCACCACAAGTCTGTCCCACGAGATTCGAAATCCCCTGTCGGCCGTCAAAATGAATCTCCAAATATTGGAGAAAAATCCGGAAATAGAAGGGAACGACAAACGGCGCGTCAGCATTTCCATTCGAGAAACAACCCGCCTGGAACGAATTCTGACCCAGCTTCTCGATTTTGCCAAACCGCTTCAATTGGTGTTTGCGCCCATGGACCTCAACATGACGCTTGCCGCCTGCTGTGAAGCTCTGGAAGTGAAATTCAAGGAGAAAGAACTGACCGTAACGGAAACACTGGATAGCGCCGTTCCCATCTTTTCGGCCGACGCAGGGAAATTGGAACAGGCCTTTTACAATCTCTTTTTTAACGCCATCGACGCTTCCGCCCGGGGTGGGCACATCACCGTGCAAAGTCGCTTTCGTGACCATCAAAAGCGACCTTATGTGGAGGTCGTGGTCAAAGACGACGGGCATGGCATTGAGCCCTCACTGATGAATGAAATCTTCAAACCCTTTTTCTCAACCAGAACCAAAGGGACGGGCCTGGGGCTAAGCAACGTCAAACGAATTGTTCATGCCCATAGCGGGTGGATAAAGGTGGAGAACCGGCGTTATAAAGGTGCGACCTTTCGTATCAATCTCTCCATAGGCGGTGACCATGGCCAAAATACTGATCATCGATGACGAACCTTCCATTCTGGAATCCCTGGAAATGTTCCTGGGAGAAAAGGGGCACACCGTCTTTAAGGCGGACACCGGCCAGGAGGGTTACGCCCTTTTTGACAGGGAAATGCCGGAAGTGGTCATTCTGGATATCCGCCTGCCGGATATGAACGGACTGGATATATTGTCGCAGATTCGGGGCAGCCGGCATCTTGCCAAGGTGATCATGATGACGGCCTTTCAGGACATGGAAACCACCATCGACGCCATGAAGCGCGGCGCATACGACTACATTCACAAGCCGCTGGATGCGGAACTGGTGGAAAAAACCGTGAACAGCGCACTGCATGTCCTGAAGGTGGACCGTGAAACACCTCGTGTCAAAGCGGAAAGCCTTCCCCGCGACAAAGACGTCATCATCGGGAAAAGCGAGAACATGCGGCGTATTTTCAAAATGATCGGCCTTGTCTGCCAGAATCGCGCTACCGTCCTCATTCAGGGCGAAACGGGAACCGGCAAAGAACTCATCGCCAGGACCATCCATCGCAATTGCCATTTCAGCAGCGAACCCTTTGTCACCATGGACTGTTCGGCCAGTGTTGAAACCCTTCTGGAAAGCGAGCTGTTCGGCCACGAAAAGGGGGCGTTCACCGGAGCCACTGCCACCAAGCGGGGAAGGATTGAACTGGCTGGAAAGGGGACTCTCTTTCTGGACGAGCTCGGTGAATTGCCCGTGCGGCTTCAGAGCAAATTTTTGGGGTTTCTTCAGCGCCGTGAGTTCACGCGGGTGGGGGGACACGAAATCATGCAGTCCCGGTGCCGCATCATCGGCGCCACCAACCGGGATCTGGCCTCCCTGGTTCAGAAAAAGGAATTCAAGGAAGATCTCTATTACCGTCTTCGGGTCGTTGCCATTCAAGTCCCCCCGTTGCGGGAACGGTTATCGGATATACCCGAACTGGTGAAACACTTTCTTCAGAAAATCAACAAGGACCTGCATACAGAGGTCACCAAACTGCAAAACGGCGTCATCGACAGACTCATGGCCCATACGTGGACCGGCAACGTGCGGGAGCTTGAAAACTGCCTGGTGGAAGCGGTTGTACGGGCCAGAGGAAATGTGATTCTTCTGGAGGACATGGAGACCATTTTGGACACCGACAGCGGCCTTGATTCCGAAGGGCTGTCCGGCTATTCCCTTCCGGCAATGGAAAAAAAACATATTGAAAAAACCCTTCGGCATCTGGGCTGGAATCGCACCCGGGCGGCCCAGGCCATGGGAATTTCACTCCCCACGCTGCGCAGCAAAATTCGAAAATACCATATCAACGAACCCTCCCCCCACATTTAGTGCCGAAATGAAAGATCTTTTCCATGCCTGAAAATTTCTTTCTGAATGGAAAGAAATTTCAGAGTTGGGTTGTCTGTCCGTTGATCTTAATTTCAAACCGCAATATCAACAGGTTAAGGATGTCAATTTCCATAGCTTGCCTTTCAGCGGGGAGCCTGGCACACAAATTGCGATATATTTAGATCCAACTGGCATCACAAATGGATCGGCAATGGACCTCAAAACCCTCAAAGAAATTGAAGAGGAGCATCTTCAGAAGGTCCTTGAAAAGACCGGCTGGAATATTGAGAAGGCATCCCACCTTTTAAAAATATCGGTGTCTCAGGTGAAACGGAAGATTCGGACGCACGGTTTGACGCCGCCCGAATCTTCCTGAAATAGAACCACTTCTTATAAACCTTATTTAGGAGGGACGAAGAATGCAGACCCAAAACCGATTGATCCTGGCCATTGTGTTGTTTTCATTTTTCCTGCTGTTTCCAGCCGCAGGCGCTTTTTCAGCGGAACCCATCAAACTCGGTGCACCTCTTTCCACAGCGTACGTCTACGGATGGGACGCGGAGCGGGGAATCAAACTGGCCGTTGAAGAAATCAACGCCAAAGGAGGCGTGAACGTTGGCGGAGAAAAGCGGCCCTTTCAGGTGGATGTCATTGATACCCGGGACCTGGAACCCGGCGTACCGGTGAGTGAAGCCCTCATGGCCATGGACAAGCTGATCCTGGAAAAAAAGGTCAATTTCATTATCGGCGGTCCTGTTCGATCCGAGGCGGCCCTGGCGGCCATGAGTCTTCTGTCCAAGCACAAGGTGATTTCCATTCTCACCACCGGCGCTCTGAGTCCCAAATATCACGCCCTGGTGGAAAAGAACTACGACAAATTCAAGTACTGCTTCCGGATTCACGGCGAAGCCAAATGGCTGGTCAAGGAAATTCTCACCTGTTTGATGGAAATCAAGGAAAAATACGGTTTCGATAAGCTCTTCATCATGGTTCAGGATGTGGCCCACGCCCGTGCGGCCGGTAAAATCCTGGGCAAAGTGGCTGCAAAGAAAGGGTGGGACGTCACGGGGATGGAGATCTATCCCACCGGCACCAGCGACTTTTCCATGGGCCTTATCAAAGCCAAGCAAACCGACAGCCAGGTGATTTCCATCTGGATGGACATGCCTGAAAGCTCCATCTTATTGAAGCAGTGGTATGACATGAAGATTCCGGCGCTGCCCTTCGGCTCCACCCTGGCCGCCGCCGAACAACCCGGTTTCTGGGAAGCCACCAAGGGCAAAGGGGAATTTTGTCTGGCCAACGTGGTTAACGCCGGGAACGCACCCAGCAACGCCACCCCCTGGACCATGAAATTCTACAACGCTTACAAAGACCGTTGGGGTATCGAACCCGAGGGCCTTGGAAGTTCCAGCAGCTATATGGCGGTTTACGTGCTGAAAGACGCCATTGAACGCGCCGGCTCCCTGGATCCCGACAAAGTGGTGGCAGCCCTCGAAAAAACCGACATCATGGGCGTCTACGGTAGACTCCGTTTTTCTCCCAAAGGACACCAGGTCATTCCTTCCTTTGACCCCAAAGAGGGCGCCGTGGGAAGCATCTTCCAGTGGCAGGACGGAAAACGCGTGGTGGTCTTCCCCAAATCCATCGCCACGGGACAGATTGAACTCCCCCCGTGGATGAAACCCGCGAAATAAATGCCTCTTGATCGCCTTTTTGCCGGTTTTTCATAAACCCGGCCAAAAAGGCGACAAAAACCGAGAACCATAACATATGGGACCTTTTAAGGGTCCTTATCCTGGAAATCTCTCTTTTGGGAAGTAACCAATGGATATTCTGATTTACGGCACCATCAACAGTATCATGCTGGCGCTCATAGCGCTGGGGTTCGCCCTGGTCTACGGGACCAGCCGCATTCCCAATTTTGCCCACGGAGCCATTTATGTGCTGTGCGGGTTTGTCACCTGGGCGTTTGTTCGGGGACTGGGTCTCAATTATGTCCTGAGCATTGTTTTGGCCTTGGCGTTGACGGGGATCCTGGGCGCGCTCATGTACCGTTTTGTGCTGATCCGGGTTCGCGGCATGAACATCTCCGAGATCATCGCTTCCTACGCCATCGGGCTTGCTATTCTGGAAGGCCTCAGGTGGGGCGGTTTCAAGGGAACCACCTACACCCTTCCCGTTTTCATGGAAGGGAGCATCAATATCGGCGAGATCCCCGTTGATTACCAGCGAATCCTGGTGGTTGTCATCGGCATTCTGCTGGTGGCCTTCCTATGGCTCTTCACCCACTACACCCGCATCGGCCTTGCTCTCCGAGGCATGGCCCAGGATGAACGGGCGGCCCTCATGCTGGGGATCGACTCCGACACCATGGCGCTGGTGGCCATGGCAATGGGGTCCATGCTGGCGGGACTGGCGGCGATTCTGCTGCTCCCCTTAGGGAATATCGTGGTGGAAAAAGGGTATGACGTCCTGATTCAAGCCATCGCCGTCTGCATCGTGGGAGGTCTTGGGAGCTGGATGGGGGCGGTTCTGGCGGCATTTCTCATCGGCTTTGCCCAGATTTTGACCACCGTCTATCTGGGAAGCCATTTTCAGATGGTGGTGGCCCTGCTGGCCATCATTATTACGCTGATCCTGAAACCGTCGGGGCTCTTCGGGCAGCAAAAAGAACTGGAAGAGAGGGTATAGGCGTGAATACGGAACAACAACGAAAGGAGCGCCTGGACCGGGGCATCAAGGTTCGTTCCGGTGGCCTCTACGCGCTCATGGGCTGGCAGGAGTTGACGTATCTGACCCTGCCCAGACTGGTCTTGATCTTGGGAATGCTGGCGTTGCCGCTGGTCATGCCCAGCATGTACTGGCAGCGTGTGATCACCATCGTGTGCATTTATGCCCTGCTCGCACTGAGCTTTGATTTTCTCGCCCACTTTGTGGGCTTGGTCTCCCTGGGCGGCGCTTTTTTCATCGGCGTGGGAGGGTATTTCTCGGCCATTTTGAACACTTCTTTCGGCATGCCGCCGTTTCTGGCCATTCCCATGGCCACAATTATGGGCGCAGTGGTCTGCACCGTCCTGCTGTTACCCTGTCTCCCCCTTCGGGGTGTCTATTTTGCCATCGTAACCCTCATGTATCCCCTGGCCCTGGCCCGGGTCATTGAAGCCACCGATATTCTGGGCGGCACGGACGGCATCCTGGGGATCGACAGTTTTCCAAACGCGTGGATGGAGCAGTATTTTGTCATTCTTCTGGTGCTCTTGTTTCTGTTCGGCATCAGACGGCTGGTCAACACGGATGTGGGTCTGGTGATTCGGGCCGTGAAAGACAACGATCAGGCGGTCCGTGCTTCCGGAATGAACGTCAATTTTTATAAGGCGGGTGCCGTGTTCATCGCCTCGGCCATGGGATGTCTGGGCGGCGCCTGTCTGGTGCATATCTATATGTGGGGGGGCATATCGCTATTTGCGCTCGATTTTTCCATCCTCCCCATCGCCGCCACGGTCGTCGGCGGCAGCGGCACCCTGGTGGGACCGGTTCTGGGCTGTCTGATCCTGGTTCCCATATCCGAACTGCTCAGGGACTTCGGTACCCTTCGCATCGTCTTCTATGCCATTCTGCTGGTTTGTTTTGTGGTATTTCGAAGTGAGGGCCTCATGGTGTACGGAGAACGGAAATATCATCAATTTGAAAGGTGGGTTAAGGTATGAGCGATCAACCGATCCTGGAAGTCAAGGAATTGACCAAGGCCTTCGGCGGCATACTGGCCTTGAACCGGGTCAATTTTCATTTGAACGAAGGTGAAGTGCTGGGCATCATCGGACCCAATGGCTCCGGCAAAACCACCATCGTTAACTGCATCACCGGGTTCATCAGGCCCACCTCTGGCAACATCTTTTTCAGGGGAAAGAACATCACCGGAAAAGCGGCCCATAAAATTGCGGACATGGGGGTCACCCGCACTTTTCAGATCATGCGGCCCTACTACAGTCTCCCCGCCTACAAAAACCTGGTAATTCCCCTCTTTTCTCCCAGGGCCAAACGGACCGGCGGCTGGCGGGGCGGCGGGAAACTGGGGGACCGAAATACGGTGGGCATCGACATCCTGGAAGAAATCGGATTCGAGCGCGATTCCCGGGTGCCCTACAAAATGGCGGCCACACTTCCCACGGGGTACCTCAAACGCCTGGAACTGGCCCGATGCCTGGCCCTGAAACCGGATATCATTTTATGCGACGAAGTCTTTTCGGGGTTGAGCGCCAGTGAAATCGCCAGCATGGTACCCCTCATCGAACGACTTCAAATGGACGGCATCACACTGATTATGATTGAACACCGCCTTCGGGAGCTGTTCCGTGTGGCGGACCGCATCATGGTGATGAATTTTGGAGAAAAACTGACCGAGGGGACTTCCGACGAGGTCATGGCCAACGAAAAAGTGAAGGAAGCCTATTTCGGTTCCGAAGATATCGAGGAGGTCATGAGCTATGCTTGAGGCAAGCGGCTTGATGGTCTTTTACGAAAATATGCTGGCGCTCAACAACGTTGCGGTGAAGTGCGACGACCATCAGATTGTGGGCGTCTTCGGCGCCAACAGTGCCGGAAAATCAACCCTCATGTACACGCTTTCCGGCATCATGGAGGATATTCGCAAAAAAGAAGCCATGGCCGGCGGAGAGCGCATCACCATCATGGGAGAGATTCGGTTTATGGGGAAATCGATCATGGGCCTCAAACCTAGCCTCCGCGCTAAACAAGGGATCGTGCTCTGCCCGGAAAGGCGCCGGATTTTCAGTGAGAGCAACGTGCTGGAAAACCTGCGCATCGGCGGCTATCTGGCCACCACTTCCCAGGCCAGGAAAACCATGGAATACGTGTTTCAGATCTTTCCGGCCCTGCTGAAATTGAAAAAACGGACCGGCGGCTTTCTGAGCGGCGGCGAGCAGCAGATGCTGGCCATCGGCCGGGCCCTCATGGCCCAACCCAAACTGCTGCTGCTGGATGAACCGCTCCTGGGTTTGAGCCCCCTCATGCAGGCCATTCTCATACGCGGCACAAAGGTCATCCGGGATGAGCGGAATATTTCCATCATCGTGACGGAACAGTACGCCAGACCCGTACTCCCCATCGTGGATTACGCCTTTATCCTGGAAAACGGAGCCGCCGTTATGGAGGGAACCCGAGGGGATCTGTTGAGCAACCCGGATATCCGCTCGGCCTACTTCGGAGTGTAAGTCCTCGAAATCTATTTGCGACACCCGTTAACGGAGCTTTTAGACCCATGAAGATCGACGAGCAAGCACTGGCAAAGGAATTAACGTTTACGCGATTTGACCGCATGTGTGAAACCTACCCCCAACACACGGCGGTGGTCTATCTGGGTGAGAAATTCACCTATGCCCGTTTGCAGGACTTGAGCATGCGGTTTGCAGGGGCCCTGACGGCGCTGGACGTCAAAAAAGGCGACCGCGTCATGGTGTATCTGTCCAACTGCTTTCAATGGCTGGTGGCGTTTTTGGGGATTCAAAAAGCGGGCGCGGTGCTGGTTCCCGTCTCTCCCATTTACACTTCCTATGAAGTCGAGTACATGGTCAAGGATTCCGGCGCCGAAACCGTTATCTGTCTGGATACCAATTTCTCCTATGTGAAAGAGGTGGCGGACAAAACCGGGCTCAAAAACATTGTCGTCACTAACCTGGCGGATTTATTGCCCCTCTGGAAACGCAGCTTAGGTTTTTTGTTCGACAAAGTTCCCAACGGAAAAGTGGACAAGGACGTCCGGGTTCATTCTTTCAAGTCCCTGCTGAAGCATAAGCCCCTTTCCACAACCGTCTCCCTGGATCCCTGGAAAGACCTTTCCTACATCCTTTACACAGGGGGGACCACCGGCTTCCCCAAGGGTGTTCCCGGAAACCATATCGGCATGACCTCCTACGTGAACGACGTCACCGACGATGTGGCCGCGGGCCACCTCAAGGAAGGGGAGGACGTTTACATTGCCGTCAATCCCCTCTTTCACATCATGGCCCTGGGCCTTTGCATGGCCGTCGGCCTGAACAAGGGAAATTCCGTGCTCCTCATGCCGGTTCCCCAGGTGGATGCCATCATGAGCACCATCGAGCGGTTCGGGGCCCGATGGTTTCTGGGGGTTCCGGCCCTCTACCGCATGATACTGGAAAACGACCGCCTGGAATCCTACGATCTCAGTTCCCTCAGATATTGTTACTGCGGCGGGGACGTGCTACCGGCTGAAGTCTTTCATCGCTGGAAAGAACGCTTTAATGTGCCCATCTACCAGGTTTACGGCTCCACCGAGGCAGGGCATGTCACCTACAGCCGCATTGAGAAGAACCCAAATCCGAATACCATCGGATTGCCCCTCAGAAGCCGCACCTGTATTGTGGTAGATCCAGACACCCTGGAACCGGTGGCCCCCGGCGAAACCGGCGAACTGCTGGTGACCTCCCCCTACAGCCTCAAGGAATACTGGAACAAACCCGACGAAACCAAGCGTTCCTACATTGAAATCGACGGCAAAATTTTCTACCGCATGGGCGATTTTGTAAGCGAAGATGAGGACGGGCAGTTGGTCTACATGGAGCGATCCGCCGATGTCATCAAGCACAAAGGGTACCGGGTTTCCGCATCGGAGGTGGAGGCGGTGCTTCAGGATCATCCCACGGTCATCGGGGCCTGCGTGGTGGGGATTCCCGACCCCAAGGTGGGGGAGCGCATCAAGGCCATCGTGGTCCTGAAGGAAGATGCCAAAGGCGTCGGGGGAGCGGATCTCTTGAAATGGTGCCGAGAGCGGCTCGCCTCCTACAAGCTTCCGGGATATATCGAATTCCGGGACATGCTTCCCAAAAGCAAGGTGGGCAAACTGCTGCGGCGGGAAGTACGGGATGAAGAAAGAAGGCGCATGACCAAATCCGGAAAGAAAACCTGAGAAACCGATAAAGGAAATGAAGCATGGGAGAGAGCATACTCAACAACAAACGGATACTGGCCGTGGACGATGAACCGGATGTTCTGGAGACACTTGAGGAACACCTGGAGGATTTCGACGGTCTTATCTTTGACACGGCACAGGATTATGAAACAGGGTATCACCTGCTCAGGAGCTGGACCTACGATGTGGTGATTCTGGACATTATGGGCGTAAGAGGTTTTGATTTGTTGAACGCCGCCTCGGCACTGGGGTATCCCGCCGTCATGCTCACGGCCCATGCCATGACCCGGGAATCCCTCAAAAAATCCATTGAACTGGGGGCCAGGGCTTTTATTCCCAAGGAAAAGATGGCGGACATCGACCAATTCCTGGAGGATGTCCTCACCCTCAACCACCATCGGGGATGGCTGAAGGTCTTTGATCGTCTGGGGGGATTTTTCAACAAAGCCTTCGGTCCCGGCTGGCAAAAAAGCGAAAAAGCGTTCTGGGACGGCGTCATTTCGGGAAAAGAGACGTCCGAACCCGCTATTTTGAAAAAGTAGTCATGCCAATGGCGAGATCGCAATTGGAATCTTTAACCCACACATCACGGAGGTCGTCATGAACAAAAAAAGATGGTTGACAGGATTTGCCGTTATTTCCCTCACCCTGGTTTTCGCCCTGGGCAATGCCTGTGCGGAAGGTCCCCCCATCAAACTGGGGGCCATGTTTATTTCATCTGGAAAGGTGGGGGGATACGGCAAACACGGTCGCCAGGCCATTCAACTGGCGGTGGATGAAATCAACGCAAGCGGCGGCATTCTGGGCCGGAAAATGGTGGCGATGGTCGAAGACACCAAACTGAAAAAAGATATCGCCGTAGCCCTCGCGGAAAAGTTCATCAATGAAGACAAAGTGGATTTCCTCATGGGACCCACCTCCAGCGGTCTGGCCATGCCGCTCACGGAAATCGCCAAGAAAAACAAGAAAATCCTGATTGTCACCCAGGCTGCTGCGGATGTGCTCACCGGCGCTAAGCTTCATCCCTACATCTTCAGCACCCTCAGCAACGCCATGATGCATGCCCGCTCGGGCGCGTACCTGTTGGCCTCCAAGCCCTATAAACGGTATATGTGCATCGGCCCCGATTACTCCTACGGACATTCCTCCTGGAATATGTTCAAGTCAAAACTGAAGGAACTGAATCCGAATGTGGAGATTGTGGGGGAGTTGTTCCCGAAATTCTTTGCAAAGGATTATTCCACCTATATCAAACAGATTCAGGAAGCCAAACCGGATGTGGTCTGGTCTCCCCTGTGGGGCGAGGATGCGGTTAACTTTATCCGACAGGCACTGCCCACGGGGATTTTCAAGAACGTCAAGTTTGCATTTCCCTGTGCCGGCGCCTTGGAAGTTCTGGTCCCCATGGGAAAGGATATGCCGGAAGGGATTTATGTGTCATCGCGGTACTTTTTCACAACCCCCGATTCCTCTCTGAACCGAAATTTCGTAAAGGCCTACTACGAACGGTACAAGGAATACCCGGACTATATGGCGGGTGAAACCTATGCCGGCGTCTATTTCATTAAGGCGGCGGTGGAACGTGCGGGCACCACCGACACGGAAAAGGTCATCGCGGCGGTGGAACGTGAACCGCTGGCCTGGGACACCCCCGAGGGCTGGAAAATCATGCGACCCCAGGATCATTCGGTGGTTGAAGATTGCCTCTGGGGCCTGACCACCTACAATGAGAAATACGGATTTTCCATTCCCAAAAGCTTTGACGCCATTCAGGGAGCGGAAATATGCCGTTCCGATGAAGAATTGAAACAGGTCAAAAACAAGTAGCCGCGCTCGGTGGGATGGGGACACCCCATCCCACCGGGGGTTCAGGCATCAGGCCATTTAAATATACG
>JAJDOH010000122.1 GCA_022340265.1 Deltaproteobacteria bacterium
CCAAATGGGCAGGGTTCTTATAGGGATATACCTTGTTAAAATATTTGAATGAAAAGTCGGGACTGATCTTCATAACGGCATCCGCGTATTTTTTGGCCTCATCTTCCCGCCCCAGTTCCTCACAGACGTCAATCAGGCCCAGCAGAGCAGCCATGGGATTGGTTTTGTTAGTTTTTGATCGATCAAGTGCTTTCTTAAAGGCAGCATATGCCTTTTCAAAACGTCCAGCCTGGCGATAGGCCTGCCCCAGAATTGAAAGATACCAGTCCGGGCAATAAGGGGTCAGGCGAACAGCCCTTTCCGCTGAAGCGACAGCCTCATTTGATTTTCCGGCGAAAAGCGTTACGTATGCCAGCAGTACGTGTGCCAAGGCGTTGTTCGGATCCATGGAAACAGCCTTAAGCCCGCTTTCAATGGCCTTTTCGTAATCACCCCCGTTGAGGTAGATCGTGCTCCATAACGAATAGAAATCCGGTCGATCTCCGCCGATTTCAGCAGCTCTTGTTAAAAGCACTTCAGCTTTGTGTATGGATTTGGATGGAGATTTGGTGAATCCAAACCAGGCGTCTATGACGTAGGTCCAGGCAAGTTGTATCCAGGCTGCGGCATAATCTGGATCGATTTCGACAGCTTTTTCGAGATATTTTTGGGCCAGCTGATTGTGTTTCCTGGAAAACCGCTCAAAGAGACTAACGCCTTTAATGTAGTAGCCCCACGCAGCCAAATTCTTTGTTGTCTGCTCTATTGAAGACCGCTCTCCACTTGTCAGTTGAACCTCCAGAGCACCAATGATTTTCAGGGTGATCTCGTCCTGCATTTCAAACAGGTCTTCCATTTTTCGATCATAGCGCTCAGCCCATAGCTGATATCCTGTGGTTGAATCGATCAATTGGGCTGTAATCCGCAAGCTGTCTCCGGATTTCTGAATGCTTCCAGCCAATATGTACCTTACGCCAAGTTCCTTGCTTACCTGCTGAATCTTTGCGGGCTTATTTTTATAAACGACGGTGGAGTTGCGTGAAATGACGAACATTTCTGATATTTTCGAAAGGGCCGCGGTGATGTTTTCGGTAAGACCATCGGCGATGTATTCCTGATTCGATTCTTCACTGAGATTCTCAAAAGGCAGGACCGCAATGGAGGGTTTATCCGGTAAAGGAAAAGCTGTCTCTTCAAACGCCCTATTCCCGATTTTGGCCGGATCCGAATGGCGAAGGTAAGAAGACCAAAACAAAAATCCTGCAAGAGCCGTTATCATTGCCAGGCCGGCAAATATTAAGATCCCCTTTTTTCGATTTGCCTTCAGTGTACTGACAACCCCTGCGGTTTCAAAATCAGTTTTCACACGATATACTCTTAGGGGCTCCGAAATGTTCTTGGCCCGGTGCTTTCCAAGATCCTCTATACCCAACTGAAGTTTGTTCTTAATCTGATCAAAAATGGTTCCCGAAATGCAGATACCGCCGGGTACCGCAAGGCTTTCGATACGCGCTGCAATGTTGATTCCGTCTCCGTACAATCTTTCGCCGTCTTCAATCACATCACCCAAATTGATGCCGATTCTAAAGGTCATTTTCTGTTCATCGGGCAATGCGGCGTTTCTTTTACCCAGTTCCTTTTGAATGGAAACGGCACATTCTGTCGCATCTACAGCGCTGGAAAACTCGGCCAGCAAGTTATCGCCGGGGGAATCGACGACGCGTCCGCTGTACTGGTGGATGAGATCCGTCATCAGGGACCGGTATTCTTTGAGCCGACTGACTGTGCCGGACTCATCCCGCCCCATAAGGCGACTGTAACTTTTAACATCTGCACTTAAGACGGCACTGAGTTTGCGTTTGGTGCGTTCTTTGGCCAAGTTTTTCATGCTCTCTATGAATCTTTGATAGTCGAGATTATGCGTTCTTTTTGAAAATGGATCAATTTGCTGGATTGGTTGTTGATGATATTGAAAAAGTAAGGCATTCTGTGTTGTCCTGTGATATTCATGATATAGGGAACAGCCTTATCAAGTCAAACCAGAAAGATTAGCGAATTCATATATTGAGAACCAAGGGACTTTGAGCGTATCATACTGAACTCACCACAAAGAAAAACGGAGCAGCTGATATTAAGGATATCCCCTATCCCATACTCAAGACCAAACTTCACTCGCCGAAGAAGATTGATGGATTGGTCCGCAGACAAAACCTGATTAAAAGGCTGAATAAAGGTTGCGCCAAGAAATTGTCGCTTATTTCAGCGCCTGCCGGTTTTGGAAAAACCACCCTTTTGAGCCAGTGGATTTCTGCGACCCAAATGCCGGTTTCCTGGATTTCCCTGGACAAGGAAGACAATGATGCCATCCGTTTCATCTATTACTTGATATTCGCGCTCAGAAGCATTTGGGGAAATTTTGGTAAATCTGTTTCACCGGTGTTGCAGACACCCCGGAAACCTGCAATCGAATCCCTTTTGCCTGATCTGCTCAGCGAAATTTCAGATATTCCCGGTGAATTTGCCCTTGTTCTGGATGACTACCATTTAATTGAAGACGTAACGATACAGCATTCGATGCATTTCATGCTGAAGCATCTTCCTGCCGGTATGCACCTCCTTATCTCGACGCGTGTGGATCCGCCACTGCCTCTTGCACGATTGCGTGCCAACGATGAAATGTTCGAATTGCGCACCAGGGATCTCTCTTTTTCAGAGGCCGAAGCGGCCTATTTCCTAAACAACATCATGAAATTGAATTTGCCGCAACAGGACATTTCCATTCTCGGCACCCGGACGGAAGGCTGGATTGCTGGGCTTAAGCTGGCGGGAATATCGATGCAGGGCCTGAGAGACGCTGCATCTTTCCTTGAAAGTTTTGCTGGCAATGACCGCCACATTGTCGACTATTTGACGGAAGAAGTGCTGTGTCTTCAGTCCGATGAAATGCTCAACTTTCTGCTGAGAACCTCTATTCTCAAACGGCTTTCAGAGCCGCTCTGTGATTATGTCACCGAAGAAAGCGGCACTCAGAGATTTTTGTCTCAACTGGAAAAAGCGAATATGTTCATTGTACCGCTTGACGATAAGCGACTTTGGTATCGCTATCATCATATTTTTGGTGAATTGCTCCTGCAGCGCCTAAAGCGAACAATGGCCGACCGTGTTGATGAAATGCACAATCGTGCCAGCGAGTGGTTTGAGCAGAACGGTTTTACAGATGAGGCCCTGGACCACTCTTTGGCCGCACGGGATTTTGACCGTGCTGCCCGCTTGATTGAACAGCATGTTGAAAGGAGCTGGTTGAGCGGCGAGCATACGAATTTGTGGCATTGGCTGAAAAGATTGCCCGAACAATTTGTTTCTGCGAATCCGAATCTTTGCATTCTACGGGCGTGGGAATTGCTGGCCGGGGGCAATCAGCGTTCTGCTGATATAAGCCTTCAGGCTGCTGAAAAGTGTCTTGATGCCGCGCCCCATCAATCCATTAAGATTCTCTCAGTTACAAAAAGCGCACCCATTGCCCAAAGAAAACGACTGGAAGGCAGAATTGCCGCCACCCGCGCTTTGATGGCTTCCTACCAGGGGGATGTGGACGGGGTTGTCAAATGGGCAAACCGAACGCTCGAGTGTCTGCCGATGAAAGACGCGGGCTGGCGAAATACGGCTGCTATGGCTTTGGGAGATGCGCACAATATGCAGGGCCGTCTGCAACTGGCATATCAGGCGCGTTTGGACGCACTTGAAGCCAGCAATTCCACCGGGAATGTGTACTTGATATTACTAGCCTCCCTGAGGTTGTCAGTCACCCTCAGACAGATGGGCCGTTTACAGCAGGTTTTTGAAATCTGCCGTCAAATGAATCATCTTTCAAAGGAGAATCACTTGGCCAAGACGGCTTTGGCTGGCTGGCTGCTTGCGACGTGGGGCGAAGTGCTTGCCGAGCTTAACCAACTTGATAGCGCATTTGAAAAAGCATCCAAAGGTGTCGAGATTGTCGAACAGAAATATGGCGCGGCGCTCCCCGTACTTGGCTGGTGCTACCTGGGTTTGTTAAGGGTAATGTTTTCGAGAGGCGATCTGGACGCCATGCGCATCATCATCCGGAAGGCGGAAAGTATTGCCCGTTTGAACCATATGCCTCCGTGGATCACGAACCAGATTTCTGCCTGGAAAGGGCGCCTTTATCTGGCCCAGGGCAGACTGCCGGCTGTATCCCAATGGGCCCGAACGCGTGAATTGAACCCGGCGAGAACACCCACATTTCTTCAGGAAATGGAATATCTGGTGCTGGCCCGCGTGCTCATCGCTCAAAATCGATTGGACGAAGCCGATACGCTGCTTAAGCGGTTGTTCAAGGAGGCAGAAAAGGGCAAGAGAACGCCTAAAATGATTGAAATTTTGGTGCTGCAGACATTGTCTTATGCCGCAAATGGCCATAAATCCCGGGCCGAGGCAAAGTTTAAGCGAGCTCTAATCCTGGCAGAACCGGAAGGCTTCATCCGTATTTTTTTGGATGAGGGTCAACAATTAGCCGAATTGCTATCGAAATTCCTGGAATCAGAAGATGAGGCACTGGTGGGTTATGCAAAAAGAATTGTGTCAGCGTTTGATCCCAAAAAACAGAGCGAAAGTGAAGGCATGCTCAATGAGAGACTGAGCAAGCGTGAACTGGAAGTTCTTTCGCTTATCAAAGCGGGACGGTCCAACCAAGAAATTGCCGAAGAACTCTTTATTTCGCTTAGCACCGTCAAGACACATATCCGGAATATCTATGAAAAGATCAGTGTCCACAGCCGCACACAGGCTTTGATCCGGGCCAAAGAGCTGGGTTTGTTGCATTGATGCGGTCTTTGTCAGCATTTTTCTGGCAGCCCGACGGTTTCCTTTTTACGACAAAAGCCCAGTCAAAAACCTTTCAAGTTCCAAAAAATCAACCCTGAAATCATACTTTCGGACGATTTCATTCCCCGCCTGAATTTCTTAAAGTCCCCATAAATGGTCGAATGAGTTGGAAGCCAAATGTCTATTTGAAACCTCAAACAAGGGCGGCAGCGCACAGACATGAGAAAATCCTGGCATGGCAGTGCCGATTACCGAATACAAGTAAGAGGAAAACTGGAAAATCATTGGTCTGATTGGTTTGGGGGCATGAGAATTGAATCCGAAGGTGCCGTGACAACCTTAACAGGGAGTGTTTCCGACCAACCTGCTTTGCATGGGTTGTTGGCTGTCATACGCGACCTGGGTTTGCCTCTAATTTCCGTAAAACGATTTGATTAAATTGACCTTCCCGGTGGACGGCTAGAGAATCAGCGCTCACACATTTGTGAAAAACCAAAATTTTCTGAAAGGAAAGAAAGATGAGACTAACATTGTATTTAATGTCGTTATTCGTTTCTTTGTTGTTGATGACATCCTGTCAAAGCCAGAGAGCACTCGGCAAGAATGAAAATGGCCTAAGGCCCTATCCGATTATTGATATGCACATGCACGCATTTCAGTGGAATAAATATGGAGATCCGCCACCACCCAATCTGATTACCCGGAAAAGTCCCGCAGCAAGGTCCGATAGCGAAGCGATCGAGGCTTACATAACTGAAATGGACAAACACAGCATTGTACTGGCGGTCGGGTCCGGGGAACTTGATATGGTAGAGAAAATGCAGGCCCGCCTGGGCCCCCGCTTTCTGGGTGGCATTGAGTTCCCTAAGTACACCAAACCGGTTAATAGACGAATTGAAGACTGGCCTGACACCAACGAACTTTTAAACCTGTTTCAGTCTGGAAAGATAAAGATAATGGGGGAAATTACAGCACAGTACGCGGGTGTTGCTCCAAATGATCCCAGATTGGAACCATACTTTGCCATGGCCGAAAAGCTGGATATCCCGGTTTGCCTGCACACCGGTTTCGGACCGCCAATGTCACCCTACATGGGTGATCCCGAATTCCGTATGCGCTATGGCAATCCGTTGTTGCTGGAAGATGTTTTGGTCAGACATCCAAGGTTGCGCATCTACATCGCCCACGGCGGTTACCCGTTTCTTGATGAAACCATTGCTTTGATGCTCATGTATCGGCAGGTATACATGGATATTTCAGCCATAGACTGGTTGTTGACCAAAGAAGGGTTTCACGACTATCTAAAGCAGCTGATACGGGCTCGTCTTGAAAAACGCATTATGTTCGGGACGGACCAGATGATCTGGCCTGAAACGGTTGAGATGTCAATTGAGGCCATTGATTCTGCCGGCTTTCTCTCAAAAGAACAGAAACAACGAATATTCTTTGACAACGCCGCAACCTTTCTTAGGCTGGACAAAAGCAAATATCTACCCGGCAAATCCTTAAAGACCGACGAAGTGAATTCCGAAACCATTAAAGTCATCCGTTCGGAAATGAGGCTTAGACCCGCAACTGTCGGCGACAAATTGCTAACTTCATTTAATCTGAATTCAACCGGGTTTAAGTCAGCCGCCGTTCAGGTTACCGGTTTTGATATCGATGCCGTGAGTGAGGCCGAAATGGTCATAAACGGTCATAAAATATCACTCCCAGAGGATATTGTAGGAGACATGACGGCCAAAACCGTTACCATCGAGGTTGACAAAAAGATACTTAAAGAAGGCAAGAATACCGTCACATTCGTCTTTGCAGATGCTGTTGGAGGGACCACCGGTTTTTCGATTCTCGCATTCGACCTAATATTACGCAAAAAATAGGGCGTTTATCCCCGACTTTGATTCGACCCCACGAGTTGGTATTTCTTGACAACATAGCCAAGGATTTGTTGACCATAACACACTGTAATACTTAATGAATATCACAAAGAGTAACAGCTTGGCTGACAAGGCATGAAGAAAAAGTCAGAAAAAACAGGTAAAGTCGAAAAATGAGAATAAGCAAGAAAAAAAGAGGGACAAGAAGTAGAGAAAGCTCAAAAATCAATATATTTGAAATCATAAAAACAGATTTTTTTCATGACTTTTTGGAAATTAGGATGAAAAGTCTGGTGTCGTTATCTGTAAATGAGAGCAACCGCTCGAAAGTGGCAAGAATGAAGAAAATTTTTGGTTTTGTTGGAGCCCTAAGAGCCCAAAAGGCGTCGGCCTAATAGGGTTTGCATGTCTCTAGGCCCATCAACAATCAATAAAATGTAGACATTGATTTCCATTATTCTGTAAATGATACGGTACGGCTTAAAGAAGATTTCACGGTATTCGCGAATTCCCAATGCAGCCAATTCCGGAGGATATACCCCTCGCAGGGGAGAGTCAGACGAACTAACGAGTGCCATTTCGATTTTTTCTAGAACATGATCCGCGCTATTCTGTGTGCCATGCCGCGCTATGTAGTCATAGATTTCTTCCAGGTCACGTGCGGCGTCTTCAGTCATTAGGACTTCGAAAGGCATCAACGATTTCTCCGGTTCTGACGAAGCCGTTTGATTACCTGGAAAGCAGGTTCTGCTTTGCCCTGTTCTATCTGGCGATTGCCAAGGGCGAGGATTTTCAGCAAAGCCATGGTTTCCTGGGTTTGTTCATAGCTTTCGATATCCTGTATGACCATCCGGGCTTCCCCGTTCTGGGTTATGATCAGGGGAGTTTGTTTTTCTCGAAGATTCCTTACGATCTCGGCGGCATGAGCTTTCAAGTAGCTTATTGGTTTGATGTGATCAGCTAATTTCATACGGGTCACCTCCCTCTCTTTAAGCGGACAAGTCTAAATATAGACCGAGTTTAGTCCTAACGTCAGCAGGAAGTTGTTCGTAAACCGATTGGAAGTGATACTTGGGGCGGACACCAAACCGGACACCAAATGGGGTGCCTCTAATGTATCCTGATGTCTCTCTTCCACGCATAAGCTGCTGAAATCCTGTATTCATGGGGGGCATGTGCAGATCTGTCACGCCGGAGGTCGCGAGTTCGAGTCTCGTCGTCCCCGCCAGTAAAATCAGATACCTACGGTGATGCTATATCCACTTCGGGGTCACGGAAACCATATCCGGACATCAAAACTTCTGAGATGTCTGTCTTTGGGAAAAAATGCAGCTGGACCAACAGAATTCGTTAGACGATTTGTTAGACGTTACTTCCCGAAATCGGACCTCCTTAGACGGAATAACGTCTATCAGCGGGAATGGCAAAAAAGCGGTAACCCACTAGAAATACGTAATCTAAATGGGTTGCGGGTATTTTTCAAGATCGGCGCACTTGCATGGGGTTCAGGGGGTCCGGAGTTCAAATCTCCGCGTCCTGACCATATTGAATGAAATAGAGGGGCTAAGCATTATGCTTGCCCCTCTTTTTTTGTTCTCTTTTCAAATAAGTACCAAATGATGACTCCTGTTTAAGGGATAATTCCAGAAATGCCTATGCATTTGACTCCTAATTCGATTTAGCGTCTTCTCTTGCACAGGAGGTTTATGTCCAAGAAATACAAAGAACGCAGCTTGATAGAATTTCAGCAAAAATTTCCAGATACCAATGCGTGCGCAAAGCATCTCGCGGAATAACGATGGCCAGATGGATTTACTTGTTTCCGGTGTGGCCACGAGGAAGCCTGGTCTTATCCAAATCTTAAAAAACACTTGATCCACTTTCCAGGTCGTATTACTATCCTTCCAACAAGAATATTGTTGAAATCCCCATAAATACCTAAACCAGAGGGCACAATGGATGCCAATCACCAGGACCCCTTTTCTTGAAACCAGGATATGGGGTTTTGTTTTTGAGGTTTGAGTTTTAAAGAAACGCTATGTTGGCAAAATGTTCGCTTTGTAGCGCCCGTCAACCAGCATGGCTTCCAACAAATCGAGCGGACAAGTGAGGAGGGTATAAACATGCAAGCAAGGGGGCCACTTATGATAGAGCATCGACTCATCGAAAGGATGCTCTCTGTTATTAAAGGCGTTTTAGAAGAAGCTGAATTGAACCAAGCGATAGACCCGGTGTTCGTGGATATAGCCGTTGATTTTATCCGGATGTATGCTGATCGAACGCATCACGGAAAAGAGGAAGATATTCTTTTTCGAGAATTGGAAAATAAACCACTGACTGCTGGAGACCGGAAAATCATGAAAGAACTGATCAAAGAACATGCATTCGGCCGTCAGACAACCAAAGCACTTGTTGACGCTAACAGTCGCTACCGGAAAGGAGATGGAACTGCCCTGAACGATATTGCCGACAAACTCCGAATTCTCCTTGAATTTTACCCCAAACATATTGAGAAAGAAGACAAAATTTTTTTCCCGTCATCCAGAAGCTACTTCACCAATGAAGAGGAGCAGGCCATGCTGGCAGAGTTTTGGGAATTTGATCGGAAGATGATTCATGAAAGGTACAAGTCGGTGGTTGAAAGTTTCGAGACTGGAAAATAGGTTCCCGATAAAGTAGCAAAAGGCCTTCTCCACGATCTCAAGAAAAACCGTATGGCTTGGCAGAAAGTCATCGCAAAAGATCCAGGCGCAATTGATCAGCTGGGCAGTTATCCGAGGCAATTAGAAAGATATTGGATGGGCAATTTGGTGGTGAAAAAATTGAAGGAGGAATCGATTGCCTAAAACAGCGAGTGGGCGACAATTCCTATTCGAGGGGGGATCGAAATGCGAAACGTGATTTTTTCCATTCTTATTGGGCTTTTTGTTTTGTCACTATTTGCGGCATGCGGTGACGGGGACCACCCGGTTGACTCCGACGGAGGGGGGGTGGGCGGTACACATGTTGTGATAAACACCTGTACGGACTACACTGTCTATTGGTTGGACGAATGTCCCGCAGGGGAACGGTGCCTCACTTTCAAGAACAGCTGTTCGGAAGACATTTACCTGATGTACAATGTTGGATGCAACTCTGACGGCACGGCCGGTTCGCCACAGTGCAATTGCACGATGGGACCAAAGCTCGAGAAAAACGGCGGTGTGAAATACTGGAAAATCGTAGACGGAAATTATCCTTCTGACACCTCCACCTATGAACCGGCCTGTCTCACGGAAAGTCTGCAAGTCATGGCGAACAACGAACAGAATGAATGCGTCCTAGGTACCCGGATAGAGTTCACGGCCGGAAACAGCGGTGACCCTTACGGCAAGTTCGACAGCCCCAATATTTCGACACAGGCAAACGCCAGCCCTCCACCCGAGGGAAAATACTACAGCGTCCCGGTCTCCTTTAAGCCGGACATTCCCTGTTCGCAAGATTCATCCAATGACTGTGGCTGCCGTCCCCTTTACTGCAACAAAATTGACTGCCCCGACGCCTACCTGACGCCTACGACAAACGGCTGTTCCAACTGTGATGCGCCGGGAGTCGGGTGCCAAACCACATTCGGCAATTTTGGCTCTCCCGCAGGATTCACCATCGAGTACTGTCCCGACGATTGTCAGACGACCGGAGGTCCATGTCCAAGCTGCCAGACGGCGGATCTGTGTTCATGAGAAATTTCGATGTTCTTCTGTTTGGCGTAGCCCAGCAAGACCGATTTCTTGAATCCTTTATCCTCAATTCCGATGCAGCGAAACAAGCTCAACGCTTGCGAGTCAACCAGGTGAAAGGTCAAGTCCTGACAAGAGTTTCTGATCGCGGTTCGATTGTGTATAACGCGGCAGTATCAAATGACGCCCATCCGTTGTGGGTGAATGAACATCGACCATCTGCATGGTTGAAAATTTCTCAAGTATAGCCCGGGAGGTGAGCCCTGGCGCTGCCTGTTTTACCTTGTGTTTCAGAGTGACAAACAGGCAATAGGAAATGAACGAAACGAAAATATGGGCATCGATACGGTTATCGGCTTGATAATAGACCGGCCTCACTGCCAGGAGCAATGAGACGATAACTGACCAGTATTTTCAGAACATTGAGCCATCGGGTTTTCTTTCGGCTTTCAGGCAGTCTGGATGACCAGAAGCTGTCGAGGTCAAGAAGAGTCCATACCGTCCTTAAATCGTTTTTTTGGCTCGCAGGAACATGACCCTATTTCCCAGGCCAAAGGAAAAACGGTTATTGATTTTGCGTCGCTTCAATCGCTATCATGATCTTCGCATCTTTTCCCACCACTCCCATTTTAAGGAATTTTCCGTCGCCCACGTGGTATGAAAGGCGATCAATGGTCATGTGTGCCTCAAATCCGGCCACCCGCTGTTTGGGGTTGAACGGATTGGGTTTGCTGCCGAAATAGGTGAAGGGGACCGTCACATTCTGGCTTACATCCTTAATCGTCATGGTTCCGCTGACAGTGTATTGGTTCCCTTCGAGGTGCTTGATGACGGCGCTTTCAAACGTCATTTTCGGATATTTCTTTTCATCGAAGAACTCACCCGACAGAAGGTGATGGTCCCTTTTAGCGTTATTGGTGTTGACGCTTTTGACCGCCACCGTAAAATCAAACCGGCTTCCCGCAAGATCCGCCGGGTCAAACCGGATGACGGCATCAAATTCATCGAAATTTCCTCTGACGGTGGAATAGATGTGTTGAATGTCAAAATGGACCCCCGAATGGGGGGTATCGACGGTCCATGCAGGTGCTTGGGCATGGGCCAACGGGGCCAGTATACTGACGGCCAAAAAAACGAAAGTGGCATAAATGAATTTTTTCATCTGAAACCTCCTTATTCAAAGGGGATGCCGGCTCACGTATATCCGGTTTTCCCCGATAGCATCGGCAATATCTCCCCGTGGATCATCTTTGCCTGTTTCTATGGGTCGACTCCCGCTTGCATCAAAACTTTTGATGCGTTTTTGTAGAGGATTGCCTCAAGTGCTGTTTCACCCAGTGGCAGGGATCGAATGGCCGCGATATTTTTGCCGATGTCAGCCGGCATGGTCGGCCAATCCGAACCGAAGATAACATTATCAGCATTTTTTTCGAGTTCAGGGAAATAGTCCAGAAGCCTTTTTGGCGGCAGGCCGGTGATGTCCATATAAACATTCTCATGCAGCCGGGAAAGAAAAAAACAGGCATCGTACCAGAATCCCCTGCCGCTGTGGGCCATCAGAATTGTCAGATCCGGAAAATCGACGGCGACATCGTCCAGGTGGATGGGATCACAGTATTTGAGCTTTGTTCCCTTAAATATGGAGGACCCGATGTGAAAAATAACGGGAATACGGAATTCCTGGGCTTTCTCATAAAGGGGGTAGAGCCGGGCCTCGTTGGGGTAGAAGAATTGATATGAAGGGTGCAGTTTGAGGCCCCTGACACCCCCTTCTTTTACATAGGTCTCCAGTTTCGATGCCGGATCGCCGTGCAGATTGGGATTGATGGAGGCAAAGGGGAATAGGCGTTTTTGTCCGCGGCAATAATGGATAACCTCCTCCGTGGGGACATGACCGCTGGTGGCGGGAGCACATTCGGGGAGGATGACGGCGGATTCGACGCCCTGTGAGTCCAGATAATCCGTGAGGGCCGCAGGGTCTTCGGCAAATCGTTCGATGTCGGCATGATACGCCGGATTGATCTCTTCCAGGTAGTTAAGCCAGGTGGCGTTCAGCATTTCCCGTCTGATGTAGTGAATGTGAAAGTCAATAACCTTCATGCAATGGCTCCCTGTTTCAAACAAGGTGATCGATGGTTGGAACCTGAACTTTTCCGTGTAATTTGGGGATGGTTCAGTTTTTGACAGCCTTTTGAATCCGTTTAATCATTCTGGCTGTGCCCTTCGGACTATCAATCAGAACAGTTCAGCCATATCCTTTCCAATAATATCAAAAAAGGCAGTCGCGGGTAAATATTATGTGACTTTAAATCAATTGCTGTTCCATGCGATAAACATATTTACACTAATGACCATTGCCTTTGTTTTGGATCCCACTTTTTTTCATCATCGGGCGTAAAACGGATTTGTGAAGCGGCATAGCGGCCCGGGAAAAAATCGAGCAGTGCCGGGACATCCTTGTGGAGAGACCGATGGACATAATGCTCTCCCGTATAATGGGTCCTTATTTGTTCAGTATGTGGGTTGCACTCCCCGTGAAGATCTCGGCGGCCTCGCCAAAGGTCTCCGACAGGGTAGGGTGGGGGTGGATGCTCAACCCCACATCCTGGGCCAGGGCTCCCATCTCCACCGCGAGCACTCCTTCGGAAATCATTCCCTCCGTTTCCGGCCCGGTGATGCCGACCCCCAGAACCCTCCCGCTTTCGGTGTCCAGAATGAGTTTTGTCAGGCCGTTGGAAGCGCCCATGGTGATCGCCCGGCTTGAAAATTTCCAGGGATACCGCTCTATTTTTACAGGGATCTTTTTCTTTCTGGCCTGTTCCTCGGTGAGACCGCACCAGGCGACCTGGGGATCCGTGTATACCACCGCCGGAATGGCTCTTGCTTCGAAGGCCGACGGCCGGCCTGCGATCACCTCGGCGGCCACTTTCCCTTCGTGAAATGCTTTGTGGGCCAGGAGTGGCGCCCCCGCCACATCGCCGACGGCGAAAATCCGTTCATCCGACGTACGGCGGGTCTCATCCACGATGATAAACCCTTTGTCATCGCACCGCACCCGGGTGTTTTCCAGCCCCACATCCCCGGAGTTGGGTTGACGTCCCGTCGCGACCAACACCCGGTCGAAACGCTGCGGCCCTTTTTCACTGCCGCCTTGAAATATGACATCCACATGATCTTTGGTTTCTTCCAGTGTCCCGGGGAGCGTGTTGAAGTGGATGGCGGCGAAACGTTCTTTCAGGCTGCGGATCAAGGGCACGGCCAGGTCCGGATCCGCTCCTCTCAAAAGCCGCTCACTTCGCACCGCGACTGTTACCCGGCTGCCCAGGCCGGCATATACGGTCCCCATTTCCAATGCCACGTAACCGCCCCCTATGATCAGGAGCTTCTCGGGGATATTCGCCATCTCCAGCGCTCCTGTGGAATCCATGATTCGCCCACCCTCTCTGAAATCCGTTCCCTGGAAGGGCGCCGGCCGGGAACCCGTTGCGATAATGGCATGGTTGAATTTGATATGGCTGACATCGGAATCATATACCCGGACTTTCTTCGGACTTTCAAAAACAGCCCGTCCCCTGATGAACTGGATTCCCCGTTTTTCACCCAGGGTGGCCAGGCCGTCTGCCAGGGTATTGATGACAGATCTCTTCCAATTCCTGATACCTTCGAGATCGATGCGCGGAGGCTCGAACCGGAGGCCCATAACCGCCGCGTTCCGGGTCTTGTAGATCAGTTCCGACAAATAGAGCAGTGTCTTGGAAGGGATGCAGCCTCTGTAGAGGCATTCTCCGCCCGGCCGGTCGACATTGTCCACCAGGGCTACTTCCAGGCCCAGATCCGCCGCCCTGAAGGCGGCGGCATAACCTCCCGGTCCACCCCCGATCACCAGGAGATCTGTCTCCTGTCCCAATTCACCCATTACCATCGCTGAACTCCTTTTGGTGCCTCGTTTGCCGGTTTTCCGCCACCAAAGAAAATCTTTGTACTTTTGCGTGAGGGATTTTGGTAGCGGTCTTGCCGCGTCAGGTCATGGTCATCAACAACTCATCCGGATCTTCAAGGGCATTTTTAATCCCGTTCAAAAAGGGGATGGCGTCCGCTCCGTCAAGGACCCTGTGATCGATGCACAAAACAACCGGCATAATCAGCCTCGGGACCACTTCGAATTTATCCTCATCATTTTCTCTGATAACCGGCTGCCTGCGTGCCGCGCCCATTCCCAGTATGGCCACCTGGGGGTAATTGATGATCGGTGTAAAGTGCCCCCCACCCATGGGTCCCACATTGGTAATGGTAAAGGTTCCGCCCTGAAGATCCTCGATGGTCGCCTTTCTTTCCCGTGTTTTCTGGAGCAGTTTCTGGAGCTCGACGGCGAGTTCGACAATACTCTTTCGATCCACATCCCGAATGACCGGAACGATCAGGCCGTCGTCGGTCTTTGTTGCCACACCGATATGATAGTATTTCTTCAGTATGATCTCTTCGGATTCCGGGTCGAGCGTGGCGTTGAAGTTGGGATTGGCCTTGAGGGCCGTGGCAACCGCTTTCAGGGCAAAAACAGTGAACGTCAATTTCCCGCCCTCGGCCTCCACCTCGCCCTTGTGTTTTTGACGGAAGGCCTCCAACCTTGTCACGTCTACGTCATCCTGGTTGTTAACGTGGGGGATCATGGACCAGGCCAGGGCCATCTGTCTGGCGGTGGCCTTCCGCAGGGAGCGGACCGGGATACGCTCTATGGGGCCCCATCTGGAGAAGTCCGGCAGGGCAGGGGCGGGGACGCCGAGAGGCCTTTTCATCCGGTGCATTTCCGGCTTTTCGGCGGCTTGCTCTTCGGCTTCTTTCTCAGGTTCGGGAGGTGCCCCTCGTGAGTAGGCACGCACATCCTCCGCCGTGACCAGTCCGGCCGGTCCGGTGGGACTCACTGAACGAAGATCCACCCCCAGTTCTCTCGCCAGCCGTCTGGTTGCAGGGGATGCCGGTACGGGACCTGCGGCCGTTTCAGGCATGGCGGCCTGCTTCTCCTCCCTGATCGCTTTCGGTGTGGTTGCCGGTGTTTTCATCGCGAACTGTCCGCCTTCTCCGTTCTTGAAGGTCATCAGAACCTGACCCACGATCACCGTGTCACCGACGTTGACATGGATCGCTTCAACCTTTCCGGAAAAGGGAGACGGAATTTCCACAGCCGCCTTGTCCGTTTCCACCTCCAGGATCGTGTCCCCCTCCTTTACGTCGTCACCTACGGATACCGCAATCGCAAGAATCTCGCCTTCATGAATTCCTTCTCCAAGGTCGGGTAATTTGAATGGCTTCGGCATTTGCTTTCTCCCAAAATGACGGTTTATGAGTTCAACACCTTTTTTGCTGCCCCCAAGATTCGTTTGGCATCGGGGAGATATACCTCTTCCCTGGCAAAAAGAGGTGGAATAAGGTCGAATCCGGTCACACGGGCTATGGGGGCTTCGAGATAGTAAAAGCTTTTTTCGACCAGCCTGGAAACTACCTCCGCGGCGGGACCGAAGCTTCTGGGAGCCTCATGCACAACCAGGGCGTGCCCGGTCTTCCGGACCGATTGGGAAAAGAGCGAATCATCCAGGGGAGATATGGTGAGCAGGTCGATAACCTCCGCTTCGACTCCGTCCCCTTCCCTGAGTTGATCGGCCGCTTCCAGGGTGGGACGCATCATTGCGCCGTAGGCGATCATGGTCAGTTCCTTGCCTTCCCTGACGATTTGTGATTTTCCGATGGGCATGGTTTCCTCCTCCTCGGGGACCTCTTCCCGGAAGGCCCGATAGAGGGCCTTTGGTTCATAAAAGATTACGGGATCCGGATCACGAATGGCGCTTAAGAGCAGGGCCCGTGCGTTTCGCGGTCCGGAGGGAATCACCATCTTGATTCCAGGGGTGTGGCCCCAGTATGCCTCCCGGCTTTCAGAGTGATGTTCAAGCGCCCGGACCCCCGCTCCGTACGGGGTCCGAAGGACCATGGGAACGTGAAAACGTCCTCCGGACCGCCAACGCAGGCGTGCCGCATGGTTCTCAATCTGATGAAAGTTATGGTAGCTGAAACCCGAAAACTGGATCTCACAGACCGGACGGAGTCCGTATACCGCCATCCCGACGGACATGCCCACAATCCCCGATTCCGCCAGAGGGGTATCCAGCGACCTCTGGTCGCCGAACCGGTCTATAAGTCCTTCCGTGGCCCTGAAGACACCCCCGTCCCTTCCCACATCCTCACCCAGAACGATCACCCTGTCGTCCTTTTCCATCTCCTGGTGTAACGCCATATTCAGGGCCTGTATCATTGTCATCTTAGCCATTGTTGCCCTCCTTCCCATCCCTTTCCAACGCATCAATCAGTTCCTGCTTCTGCTCGATCAGGGTTTGGGGCATCTCATCATAGGCATGGTCGAACATCACCAGCGGATCATCGGCCTGCTTCATCCGCTCTTCCGCTCGATCCACGGCCGACTGGATCTCAACCAGCACCTCTTCCTCAACTTTTCCGATTGCGTCGTTGTCGAGAAGCCCTTTGTCCTTCAAATACTTCTGAAAGCGCGGCAGGGGATCACGCTTGCCCCATTTTTCCACCTCTTCATCTGGTCGGTATCGTTTTGGGTCGTCGGCCGTGGTGTGCATCATGAGGCGATAGGTGACGCATTCGATGAGTGTCGGGCCTTCACCGGACCGGGCCCTGTCAACCGCTTCCCGGGCCGCCACATAGACCGCCAGAATATCGTTCCCGTCCACCTGGATCCCGGGCATGTCATAGGCGAGGGCCTTCTGCGCGATCGTCTTGGAATGGGTCTGCATGGACCGGGGGACCGATATGGCCCATTGATTGTTTTGGCACACGAAGATGACCGGGGCCTGGTACACGGCAGCGAAGTTGAGCCCTTCATGGAAGTCACCTTCCGAGGTTCCTCCGTCTCCGAAAAAGGTCAGGGCCACGTCATTTTTCTTCCGGTATTTTATGCCCCATGCGATACCGACGGCGTGCAGGATTTGTGAGGAGACGGGAATGGCCATCGGAAGATCGTTCCGGTCCATGGAGATGTGTCCCCCTTCGTTGTAACCGCCAAAGGTTAGGATGACGTCCTCCATGGGTTTCCCGCGCCACAGTTCGGCCGCCATCTCCCGGAAGGAAGGGCACATCCAGTCGGAGGGTTCGAGTGCGGCAACGGCCCCGAGCTGAGAGGCCTCCTGCCCCTTGATGGGAGCGAAGGTGCCGATCCGGCCCTGTCGCTGAAGATTGAGCAGGCGCTCGTCGAAACGTCGTCCCAGCAGCATGGCGCGATGCAGTTTGAGAAGAAATTCTGGCGGGATATCCGGTTCCAGCTCTTTGTCGAATCGTCCCTCTGCATCCAGGATCGACAGGGTCTCCACTTCATGGGAGAGTTCAATCTTTTTCCTCGGCATGGCGGTTCCTCCACAAGGATCATCAATTGAGCAAAACGCTATTCAGCATCGGTAAAGCATACTGTGGATCGAAGTGGTCAGTAATGGGGTGAATGATGTATTTTTTTTGGAAAAACACTGCATTTAATCAGTCATTTCCGGTTAGGTATTTGCATAACAGTTTGAAATTATATTATTTTCTTCCGAACACAGCGTAAAATTCCGAGCAGCTTAATGTGGGGTTCGGTTTCGGAAGAAATTACCACGCTGATGGTGGCGGGAATTGTCTCTGTCATGGATGAAGGGCGATCCGGTTTTCCACCCTGGAGGCCATCTGTAAATCCCCGGAGTGCCAGCCCGGGGATATCCTCGAATACAGGAATTAAAAATCGGGTTCCTATGGCTTTCGGGGCGAACCGATCAACGGTGTTTTCACGGGTGCCGCAAGGCCTATGAAGACCACCATCTGATGGCCGCCGGGATTTGTGGGGGCCGGAACGGATTCCCAATTATTGGTGAGCCACACGTTTCCTGATGGGTCTATCTGGACCGCCGTGACACGTAACAGGCCCTCAAAGGTGTAACCGCCATCCGGTGAGATGGGGTCGCCGGTCTCAAATCCCGGTGGACAGTTGGAGGTGTCGGCGCCGCACAAATAGCTCAGACGTTTTCCAGTGAAATTGGACACAAAGACATTGTCGTCGCCGTCCACCGCGATGCCCCAGGGCATATAGAGGCCGCCACCGGTGTAGGGGCTGCCCGCCGAAGGGGTCCCATTCGGCATGATCATGCTCACCGATGCCCCCGGAACAGGTTTATCGTGGGAAAGGGCGGACACAAAATCAATGAAAGCTTGGATCGTGTTCTCTCCGCAGGGGGGATCCAGCGCTCCGGAGTTGGACACCCACATGTTACCCTGGCTGTCGCCGGCAATTCCCATGGGTCGCTGAAAGACCGAGTCGCCTATGAATTGCGTTTTGCCGTCGGGATCGATGCGGTAAAGACTGTGATTATTGTTACTGGTGATCCATGCCCTTCCGAGCGGGTCGATGGCCACATCAAAGGGTTTGTCCAGACCGAAATCTCCATAAACAACGCGTTCCGGCGGATCGCCGGGCAAGAATTTCGTCACACTGGCGGATCTGCAATTGGCCACCCAGACATTCCCCTCCCAATCCGCTGCCATTCCTTGGGGCCTGGCATCTTCATCGGACAGATACCCGCCGGGAATAACGGGGTTCACGCTTAAATCCCCGTCAGGAGAAATGGGCGATCCGTCGGGACGGAACTTGGATACGCTGTTCCAAAGAATCTCCTGGTTCTCTTTCCCTCCGGGGGGTACGGGGCATTTTGATCCGGAAAATCCGAAGTTGCCCACCCAGACATACCCGTCCTTGTCCAGGATGACGCCGTAACCGGCGCCGTACAGCCCGCCTCCCTGGTAGGGGGCTCCGGGAAGATCGTCCCCCGTGGCGGTTAATGCGATCAGATGATCATCTCCGCAGACATTTGGGTCCAAACGGTCGGCGCTGTAGGTGTAATTGTTGGCGATCCAGGCATTGCCGTCCGCATCAAAGGCGACATTGCCGGGACCGTCCAGCTCGTGTCTGTTCCCCTCGTATCGGATTGCCAGGGTCCAGGCGTCGGGAGCGGACTGAAGGTTTGGCGTATAGATTTCAATGGATTGGGAAATTGCAAACAACGGATCGACATTCCACCATGGGAAATGGGCGATATTGATGGCTGCCTGCAGGGTGTTTTCCGGCACCAGCCCATCAGGAGTGGTGGTTTCCTCGAAAATCGAAAAACAGGTGCCGGGCGTTTCCACGCAGGAGGCGAGCATGTTGGCAAGGGAATTGAACTCATCCCGGGTTATGGTTGAATCGCCGTTGGGGAATTCATTCAAGACCTTGCTGATATCTCCGCTTGCCGGATCCACCAGATTCCCCAACATTTTAGCGGCGTTTTGAAGCCCCGGATAGGGCCCGGCCATGTTTGAGCCGTCCATGAACCGGGCCATGCAATAGGCCGTGCCGGCGGTGGTTCTCTCGTTTAATACCACTTCCGCCGGCACCTGAAAGGCGCCAAATACAGTCGCCATTTGAACACTGCCGGTTTGATCTTGGGCAATCAAGTAGAGTATAGCCCGTTTGTCTTCAGGAGCCAGGTAGGAGATTCTGAATTTTCCAAAAGTGTCGGTCTGGGAGGTTCCGAGAGCGGTTGGCGCACCACCCACCGATGATGCTGCCCGATAAAGGGTCACCGTGCTGCCGTAAACGGGAGACGTGCCATGCTGGACATATCCTGATATGATTGCCACTTGGCTCGTGTTATCATCACTACTTGAACATGCCGCGAGAAACGCGAAAACCGACAGAATAGCCAAATACCCAAAGAACCCTTTACGTTTCATTATGGTCATCCTCCTGTTGTTTGCGCCATGAAATCCCGGCTGCTGCAAATATTTTTAGCCTATTTAATAAACGGTATCAACGAGATAATCGCTCTGATTCTTAAAATCATTTCGTTCCGGGTACCTGGATAGGTCACCCAATCGGCATTGGTTTCCGCGCCGGTGGGCGCATGGTCTGCTGCTGGTCTATATGGCTTCCAGATCCGGCAGGTTATCCCAGAGTTCATTCTTAACGGGATATGGCTTCAGTGTCTCAATTGACCGGCAACTGATTGGCTCAGTGCACGCTGCGCTTCGATGAGGCTCTTATATTTTGATTCTATTTTATCCATGTTTCGAGACAGAATCGCTTTCAATAAATCGCCTTCCATTTCAGCAACATCGATTCTTTCGTAATAGTCCATCGTCTCTTTCAGATGTGCGATAACGATCTTGCCTGTCAAAATGGGGTGGTTGTTTGTTACATTTGCATCTTCAAATCGAGTTCCGTGTTCAAGTTCAACTTCCAGACCTTTTTGGAATGCCTTAAGGGGAACATCCATTCCTTTTGTATTCACGATATCTAGAATCGTGGATGCTTCCTCCTCCGAAACAGTTGGATCCGTGATTTCGGACCAGTCCCGCAGGCCAATCTCGGTGCAGACTCTTTTCACTTCGTCGACGGTAATATACTCTGGCAGTTCCATTTTCTTCTCCTTTAGTGATTGAAGTAGAGGCTTCGGCATAAATTACTCGCACAATTTTACTTGACTTTATTTTGAGGCTGATTCCTTGGCTGAGCGTGTTCGGCTGACACAGTTACCTACACATAAATATATACCCGAATTCGTGTTGGAATAAAATGATGAATTCAGTCCGGGGAAGACCTTGCCTATCTTTCCCGGCGCCGGTCTTGTTCGGCGTTTCTTACGTTTGTGGGCCTGGCCATTCTGCCTCATATGATATACATCTCTTCAGCGGCCCTCAGAAGTTGATCCCGAAAATCGGGATGGGCCAGGTCTATGATGGCAAGGGCGCGCTGACGCGTGGACATAATACCCTTCAGATTGGTGGTGCCGAATTCCGTTGCCAGGAAATGGGTGTCATTTCGCGGGGTCGTGATCATGGCCCCTTCTTCCAGCCGCGGAACGATGCGGGATATTTTTCCCTTCTTGGCCGTGGCATGTTTTCGTTGACTTCGACGATCAGATATTTAGCGCAACGGGCGGCTGTGGACGTAAAATCGTTGGCTGCGCCGAAAGTAAAATAACCCGATTTGTCCGTGGGCGAAACCGTTGTCGCGGCCACATCCACGGTCATGTATTCTGAAATAAGCTTCGGCATCTGATGAAAATGATTGGGGAGGTAGTCGTTGAGTCCCACATGCACCAGTCCCCGGTCCCCGGCTCCCACAAATTGGCTGCACCGCTCCACACAGTCCACCAGATCAGGGGCCAGCACGGTGTTCTGAGCGTGAGCCAGCGGAAGACTGCTCAGAATCCGAAGCTTTTTAAGATCGCCGGCTCGAAGGCGTTTGGCAAAGGCCTCCAGCAGTGCCGGGGGCTCTGCCAGGGCAACGCCGTAGATCAGCAGGCTCCTATCCTTCACGCGCTCCACGGCTTTATCCGGGGTGGTCAGTTTGTTGTGGTATAAAGATCTGCACATTTTAGGGAGATCCTTACGGTGCCTTTTCATAAGGTAACTCTTGGGAAACCTTATTTATTTTTGAGAATGCCTTTCGGAATTAAGTGAGGTGTCCCCCGGCATTTACGGAATTCTAAAGCGAATCTTTATTCTAAGCATAACATTAAAGGCGAAATAAGAATATGGTGTTTACGGAAAATAAAGGCGGTTTTCGGCATGATGCTTCTGGTATGTGATGATGGCGTTTCCTCGAATTCCCTTGACAATAGCGATTTTAGGAGGTCAAATTTCACTTCGTCATCTTTCACCGATCAGGTGATGTTCAATCTGGATTGCGTTGTTTCCACAAAAGAGACGAATCGGTAAGGTCGATCATACAGCCGGTCATTCCTACGTGCAGCAGACTTTGGATAAAATCTTCCGCCCGGACATCATACGCGGCCTGCCAGTCGTTATTCCACACCTGCTTTGTTTATTTTTCGGATCCATCCCAGGGATCTGTTCTGAAGCTACTTAAATGCCTCAAAAAGACGTTCCACCTGTTTCAGGGTATCCTCCTTTGAACCGTCGTTTTCAATGACCCAGTCGGCAAACCCGGTCTTTTCTTTCACCGGCAATTGACTGGCGATGATGCGGGAGGCTTCCTCCGCGTCAATGCCGTCTCGTTCCATGAGCCGCGTTTTTTGGGTCTCCGGGCTTACGGACACGACAATGATCTTTTGAAACAGGTACATGAGATTCAATTCCACCAGCAGGGGAATGTCCACGATCACAACGGCTGCCGGGTCCTCATCACCGATTTCTTTCAGCTGACGAAAAAATTCCTCGTAAATTCTCGGGTGGGTGAACTGCTCCAGTTTCTTTCTTTTTTCCATGTCCTTGAAAACGATGTCCGATATCTTTTTCCGGTCCAGAGTGCCGTCTTCCTGACACACCTGGGTACCGAAATACTTGACCACATCATTGTAGGCGGGTTTTCCCGGCTCCACCACCTGGTGGGCGATTAGGTCAAAATCGATCAGTCTGGCCCCCAGCTGGGCCAGTTTGGATGAAACCGTGCTTTTCCCGCTGGCAATGACGCCCGTGAGGCCGGCCACCAAGCCATTGGGAATGGCACCGCGGATGCTCTCGATTTTTTCTTCAAGGGAGGTATAGGCCACGGGCAAAGCCGAATCCAGATTCCCTTCAGCCCCCGCGAAACTGATGGGATACCGCACCCCCCTGCGATACAGGATCTCGAGACCTCTGAGTGCTTTTTCCATATAACTTGCCGGAAGGGCCATGACCAGTTCGTCGTCCTGGGCGTGACCGTAGCGCCGTTCCCCGTAGCAGGGGATGGAGAGCTGGGGTTTGCCGTTCAGGTAACACCGGGCGATGGCATCGGAGCAGGATGACTCTCCCACACAGTGAAACTGCATCACTTCATAATCTTCGAACTGAACGGCGTTGATGAGAAGGATCATCTGGGCGGGGTTGCCGTAAATGAGTACAATATCCGGTTCGAAGGGGTCATACACCAGAGGTGCCATGACCACGGCCTCATATTTTCCGGTGGGAATCCGGGGAATGGCGGCTTCAAACCGTTTACCGTCCTCCTTGGTTTGCACCCACACAATGGAGCGGAAAGTGCCATCCTTATAAAAAGAGGGAAGTTCGTTGAGCCCCAGGATGGAAGAACAGGTGGGGAGCCCGAAATCCTCAATATCGGCCCCCACGGTCCAGTCAAAATTGCGCGCCAGATTGATGAGCTGGCACATGGTGACCTTGTGTTCCGGTCGCCTCAAAAAGGGAACTTCCTGCAGTTGTTCTTTTTTTTCCAGCATCTTCATGGCCACCGGAAAAGACCTGAGCCTCAATAATATTTCCATCCGGCGCACCAGTTTTTGCCATTTGGCTTTTTCCTGGGTCATTTTCTTTTCTCCCTGAATGTGTAAACCGTAAACGGTTATCCTTCTTGATGATTTCTGAAGGCTACAGGCACCGCGTCTCCGGCCCTCAATGCCGTGATCAGGTCATCTTCATTATGAATGATCTTGCTGAATCGTGTGGCGTAGATCCCCACTTCCTCACTGAGATGAGCGTCGCTGCCGCCGGTGACAGGCATGTCGAGGGCTTCTGCCACCTGGCCGCAGAAATTGTTTTCATTCACCGTCACCTTGCTGTTGAGTGTCTCTACCCCGTCCACCAGGTTAAACATGGGTCGGGCCGCGGCTCTATCCACATCCAGACCGAGACTGTCACCGCTGACCGTCAGAAAACCACGAAAAGGGTGCGCTGCGATCATGAACCCATCCACGGCCGCCACCTTCTCGGCCAGGTCGTTTAGCGAAATGATTCCCTCTATGTTTTCGTCCAGCCCGAAAACCACCATGTCGCCCTGTACGGTGGTGATTTCGTTCCCCCGGAGCACCAGGAATTGATGTTTCTCCCGAAGGGCCGAAATGTCACCGGGGGCCCATTGATGATTATGATCCGTAAGACAGATGCCGTCCAGTCCGATGCCTTTGGCCTCCTCGATGATGTCGTCCACCGCGGATGACGCGCAGGGGGAAGCGGGGGCGGTGTGCACATGGAGATCAAGGGTGAATCCGTCGGGAGCATCTTTTAACCGCTCAAAGGGGATGCGTGATTCTTTTTTGATGCGCTCGGGACGCTTTGCTTTTTGGGGACGGGTATTTTGTGGTGTGATGCACGATTGGGATGACGCGGATGCTTTTACAGCCTTTTCGGCATTATTTTCCGAATCCTCAACCATCTGTTTTGTCTTAAGAACAGCGTCCGAACATTCCAGTATCAGATTGGCAAAGTGCCGACAGGCCTTGCGCCCTACGATCTTGTGAATGCTCTGGCTGAACCCTTCATCCATGAGGCAAAGTCCCACCGCTTCCTGAAGCGGTTCTTCAGACCGCGGACAGTCGGGGGTGGTGTAGCGGGTCAAATGGCCTTTGAGCCATTGGATGGTCATGCCGGAGCCGTTCACCTGAAAGGTGGTGTCCAGACTGTAAATATGGTCGTCCAAGAAGCCATAGGCCACGTAGGTACCTTCAGCGGGAATCTCAATACTCACCATTTTGTTTCTCATGTACGTCAGCATTTGATTCGATCTCCTTCTTCGATAAATCAGTCTCGGCGGGTAAGCAGTTGTGGTGTTTCAGGAGCACGCAAAGACCGCAAAGGGCGTCTTGGAGAAAAAAGGTTTCTTAACACCTTGGCGTCTTTGCGTGAGGCTTCTCCGGTGACGCTAATTGGATTCATCAATTTCAATGCCCTCCAGAAGCGAGCTCCCTTCGGCAAAGGCGGCGCACCGGTTGTAGAGCCGTACATTTTTTTTAACCATTCCGGAGAAATGGTCCCGGCTGTCCGAAGGCTCTAAAGGAGCCTTTACAAGCGTCTTTTTGGTGAGGCTCAAAATGGCTCCGTGACAGCACTCTTCCGCCATATAGGCCAGTTCCGTACAGGCCGGGTCATCGCCCATGAGTCCTTTGATGATTTTGAGCAGCCCCGGGCCGATGCGGACACCCAGCAGGTTTTGAAGCCTCTCTTGAGCCGCCGCCATGCCTTCGATGAGACAGTGCTCCGTGCGGCTTTCTATGGACATGATTTCAAGATCGGGCAGTGTGGCCTGAATTTGTACCCGTGCATCCAGAAGATTGTCCGTTACCCGGCAGGTGCAGGTCATGCGCCCGCCTGAAGATTCTTCAACGGTTGTGCACCGGCTTCGTGAAAATGAAATTAAGTGGGCCATTAAAGTGCCACCTCCTTATAACCAATTCAGATTCGTCGGGATATTAATGCGGTAGCGATCATTTCTGATCGACTGCTTTTTTCACAGGGGCAACATATACCGAAGTTGATTTATGGTCCAGTTTT
>JAJDOH010000123.1 GCA_022340265.1 Deltaproteobacteria bacterium
GAAGATGCAGAGCGCCGTGGAGACCGGATCTATGCCCTGATCCGGGGGAGCGGTACTTCATCTGACGGTCGTGGCAAGACCCTGATGCAGCCCTACTCCCCTGGCCAATCGCTGGCATTGGAACGGGCTTGGCGTTCCAGCGGCCTGGATCCTTCCTCCTTGGGCCTCCTGGAAGCACATGGCACCGGTACCCCGGAGGGAGACAATACTGAGCTGGAAACCATCGAACGGTTTTTTGGCCATAACTTCACCTCGGCCACACCCGTCATCGGAACAGTGAAGTCGATGATCGGCCATACCATGCCCGCGGCAGGTTCGGCAGGCTTGATCAAGGCGGCACTGGCCCTTCATCACGGTTTCCTGCCCCCCAGCCTGCATTGCGAGGAACCCAGCGAGGCCCTAAAGAAGACGGGCCTCAGGCTGCTCGCCAAAAGCGAGCCATGGCCCAGGGAATTGGCGCGCATTGCAGCGGTCAACGCATTCGGCTTTGGGGGTATCAATGCCCACCTGGTCCTGGAGGGCGGGCCCCAGGCTCAGGGCGCCCCCCGCACCCGATCAGGCACTAAGCCTGCGACAGAAGAGATATTGCTTCTGTCGGCGCAGGACCCCGCGAACCTGCAACGTATCCTGTCTTCTGCTCATTCCGAGCCGGAGTCGGGCTCATGCCGCTTGGCAGTGGAAGACCCCACACCGGAAAGGATGGCCCTCGCCGCTAAAGTAGTGGCACGCAACAAGGCGTGGCACGGGCGAAAAGGCATCTGGTTCACCCCCCGCGGACTGGTCGCCGAAGGGGGGAAGATCGTGTTCATCTACCCCGGGCTCGCCGGCAGTTTCAATCCGCGGGTGAAAAAACTCGCCGATTACCTTGGAGAGGCGGATCCCTCCTACGATGGCACTTGTGATGACCTGACGGCCATTGGCGTCAACACGGTCAGCTTGGGCCTGTGGATGACGGAGATTCTGGAACGGCTGGGCCTGAAGCCCGATGCCTTGGCCGGTCACAGCCTGGGTGAATGGACCGGCATGGTCGTTTCCGGAATTATCGACAGGGGGGAGACTGACCGCTTCATCGCCGAGGTGGTCCCGGCCCTGCAGATAGAGATCCCTGGCGTGGTGCTCGCCTCCGCCGGCTGCGGGTTCGAAACGGCAAGCCAAGCCATCGATGGGCTGCAGAACATCTCCGTCTCCCATGACAACTGCCCCCACCAGAGCATTCTCTGTGGCGAGGAATCCAGCATCGACACCGCACTGGAGCGGCTGCGCGAAGCAAAGGTCCTGTGCGCAAAACTAGATTTCCGCTCAGGTTTTTTCCACTCTCCCCTGCTGGAGCCATACCTCGCCCCGAACGCCGAGCATTTTCAGACTTTCCGCTTCTTCCGCCCCACAATCCCCCTGTGGTCGGCCACCACCCTGGAACCCTACCCCGTTGATCCGGAGGCGCTGCGCCAGCTCTTTATCGATCATTTGCTGCGCCCAGTGCGATTCCGGGAACTGATCGACCGCCTGTATGACGATGGGCACCGGGTATTCATCCAGATGGGCACGGGCAGGGCTCAAGGATTTGTGGAAGACACTCTTAGCGGCAAGGCACACCTGGCAGCCAGCGCCCTCACCGAAGGGCGCGATGGACTTCATCAAATCCGCCGCCTGGCGGCGGCCCTGTGGTGCGAAGGCTACCCCGTCAGGCTCGAGGCCATCGGCCTTCATGATGCGCGCCATTATGACGATCAGAAATGTGCCGGAAAACCTCTGTCGTTGCCGCTCGGCATGATATCGCCGATCCTCTCTCCCACTGCCTGCACAGCCCTGTCGAACTCCGCCATTCCTGGCGTCCTTGACGACTCCATGCCGCAAGACCCCATCATGCGGGAACTGGCTACGCTAAATCAGGGTGTTTCTGCCATGGCCCAGGAGGTCGTACAGGCCTGGCAGCAGCACCGCCAGGGAGGCAAAGGAGCAGAACGACCCCAGGCAGGCACGCTCGAAGCACGTACGCTCACCCGTACTACACGCTACTCGCTGGATGCATTCCCGGAAGTCATTGATCACTGCTTCATGCGCCAGCCCCCGGGGTGGCCGAACGTAGCTGACCGATTCCCGGTCGTACCACTCTGCCTCTCTCTGCAAACCCTCATGGATCTCGCCCGGGAGCTGGTTCCGGAGCGTACACCCATACAGCTTGAGCAGATCCGGGCCAGCAGATGGCTGGAGATCGCCCCTCCTGTGGACGTGGAGATCCAAGCGGAATTCGATGGCAAGGAGCGCGTCCGGGTCCGGATCGGCAATTATCTTCAGGGCACGGTCGTTCTTGCAGAACGTTATCCAGAGCCTCCCCCCGCCACCTCCTTGGAGATGGGCACAGGGCCTGAACCCTGCCTCACGGCGCAGCAGTTATATGATGACGGTTGGATGTTTCATGGCCCTGGCTACCAGGGCGTGAAGGAATTCGGTCTTATGACCTCCAGGGGTCTCAGTAGCAAACTCGAGTGCCTCCCGGCCCGCGGTGCGCTTCTTGATGCAGCCACCCAGGCAGCCGGCTTCTGGTTTATCCTCCATGCCACCAAGGACCGCCAGCTCCTGCCTTACCGTATCGACCGGATTCGGTTCTTCGGGCCCGATCCCGAACCTGGCACGTGGCATGACTGCACCGTCCATGTCATCGAAATGACCGACGTGTGGGCGCGCTCCAATGTCGAGATCTCCAGCAATAATAGGGTCTGGGCAAAAATAGAGGGCCTGGAAGACCGACGCTTTGAATCTGACGACCGCTTTTACCGGATGTGGCGAAAGTCCGGCACCCTGCTTGGTGCCGATGTGGATGCCGACGGTATCAGCACGGTATTGGAGACCTGGCGCACGGCCGCATCACGCTACTTTATTGCCAGGGGCTACCTGGACAGCGAGGAGCAGGCGGAATACCACCGCAGGAAAGGCATCGCACAGCGTGCCTGGCTTCTGGGAAGGGTAGCGGCAAAGGATGTCGCACGCGCCATGCTCATGGACAAGGGCATGAAAAATATCTACCCGATCCAGATCCGAATCGACAACGATGCCAGCGGCCGCCCCATAATTCAGGGCCCCTGGGAGGCGGATTACCGGATATCCCTGGCACACAAGGAGACCATGGCTGTGGCCATCATTGCCGAGGGGGAAGACATCGGCATCGACCTGGAACAGATCAGCCACCACGACGAAGCCTTTGTCGGCACCGCCTTCCTGGAAGAAGAGATGGCGCTGCTCCCTCCGCGGGACCGTGATGAATGGCTGACGCGGCTTTGGGTGGCAAAGGAGGCCTATGCAAAGGCACGCGGGCAGGGGATATCCAACCCCCGCGCCATCCGTGCGGTCAATCGAGAAGCAAAGCATTTCTTCATCGGCGATACTTGGGTAACCACCCGCCGGGAAGGTGATTTCATCATCGGCTGGACAGAATCAGCCAATATCTGGCGCCCCGGGCGCCGGGGACCAGGAGACTGAAGTGAGCGACACACTGACCAAGTTGATCGGGATCATTGAAAGCCTGACGGAAGAGGAGGGCCTGATCCCCGTAACAGAGGAATCCGCTTTTGGAAACGACCTGGAATTGGAAAGCATCGAACTGGTCACCCTGTTTGAAAGGGTCCAGAAGGAGTACGGTGACCGGGTTGACTTCGTCAAGTGGCTTTCCGGCAAGGACTTCTCCGAACTGAACAGTCTCACGGTCGGAGACGTCGTTGAGTACATCGACCAATGCCTTACGTCCTAGCCAACGGAATCAAGCAGCATTACCAGATGCTTGGCGAAGGCCCCAGGGTCGTCATGATCCATGGCCTGCTGCTGGACAATCTGTCGCTTTGGTACTTCACCGCCGGACAGGTCATCAAGCGCCACCGCCAAGCATTGATGTACGACCTGAGATGCCATGGGAACAGTGACAAAGCCCATTCCGGCTTCGACCTGGAAACACTATCCCGCGACCTGGAAGGGCTTCTCGAAGCCCTGGCACCCGGAGAACAGGTTGATCTGTGCGGCTTCAGCTATGGCTGCCTGATCGCCCTGCACTATGCCATGAAACATCCGGATCGCGTACTCAGGCTTGTTCTGATCGATGCCCCCTTGCCTCCCATCCACGTCGATGCTGACCGGCTGCGGCAGGCGGATCGGGAAACCCTGGTTGCTGCACTGCCGGAACATTTTAAGGAGATCGTCTTCAAAGCCCCCGGACGGATCATGAAGCTGGCACAGCGCCTCAGATTCATGGCTTACAAGACGAGCCTGCTGGATGATGTACAGAGAGAAGCTCCCATCTCTGCGGATGGTCTTTCCGCACTGGCCTTGCCTGTGATGTGTATTTACGGTAATCGCTCTGAATACCGCCAGGATGGAGAACGGCTGGTTTCAGCTTTACCCCAGGCAGAAATGAGAATCGTAGACGGAACCCACAGGCTGTTGAACGAGAACGCAGCTGAGGTCATGGGGATCGTGGAGGAGTTTTTGAATGAGTAACCTGCCGCAGTGTGATCCGCGGATCATCCCAGGCGCATCCCACGCCATCCTTTGGGAAGCAACAACCCGGTTGCGCGCGGAGATTCCCGCATGGATAGAGACCCAGCCCGGCAAGGCCCTGCCATGACAACCCGCAGCTACACGGCGGACAATGGTAACCCCCCCCCCCTTGTCAGTGCCATAAATGGCATCGGTTCCGCCCTGCGGCGAGCCGGCATCGGGCACCCTCTTTCCACTGGGGAGATCCTGAAGGCAGCCCGGCGTCGCACCCGCCTGCACGACTGGGGAAACGCATTTTTCCTGGAACCGCTCCAGTGCCTGGTGGATGCATTCGAGGATGAGGCAAAGCTGACGCCCTTCGGCCGGATGGTGGCACACAACCTATTCATATATCACGTTTCACAGCGTCTATATAACCAGGATTACCTGCAGCGCCATCCCGAAGCTGCCACCCTTGAGCTCCGAGCGCCCCTGATCGTGGTGGGCATGCCCCGCACCGGCACAACCCTGGCCTATAACCTCCTGTGCCAGGATCCTGCCAACCGCCCCCTGATGTTCTGGGAAAGCATTCAGCCTGCACCTCTCCGCCCCCTGCCCCTGGTCAGTGACCGGAGAGTTTTCCGCAGCCGCATCGCCGCACGGATCATCCATCGGCTGGCGCCGGGGCTGAAACATGTCCATCCCCTGGATCCCGACGGACCGGAAGAGTGTACCTGGCTCATGGCCAATACCTTCGTCTGTCCCGCCTTCGGCATGTTCGGCAGGATACCCTCCTACATGGATTGGCTCTGGAACCTTGACCACGGAACATGGTCGAAGGTTTATGAGGACTATGCCAATCAGCTCAGGATCATCCAGCATCAACGGGACACGGGACAATGGGTTCTGAAATCCCCCGTCCATTTCATGTCCCTGGAACCCCTGCTGCGCGCCATCCCCAATGCCCGTATCATTCTCACCCACAGGGATTCCGTCGACGTCGTCCCGTCTGCCTGCAGCCTTTTCGCGGTCCTGCGAGGGATGGGCACGGAACACCAGGATATGGCGGAACTGGGCAAATTGATGCTGGAAGACCTTGCGCGGGGGATGCAGCGTGCCCAAGAGGCCCATGACAGCCACCCCGACCGTGTAATCAAGGCCCACTACCAACAGGTGACGAAAGATCCAGTGGAAACCATTCGGACCATTTACACTCATTTTGGCATTCCCTTCGACGATGCATTGGCGGCCAGATTAGATCGGTGGCTGGCGGAATCCAAGCATGTCAAATCCCATACCTATGGCCTTGACCAGTTCGGCCTGGATCCCAAGGAGGTACAAGAGCGTTTCAGCGACATCGGGGTGGATTGATATGCTCTCTACCGTCCTGAAGACAAACGCTAACCGTTACCCACTTCCAGAGTGTAGCAGAGCCAGCATTTCCCGGCCATGAATTTGCTCAGTGCGTTTAAAAATATATTTTTAAAGCAAACGGTACGATCAGAAACTTTTCGGAAAAATTAGTTTTGTTGGGACTACCAATAATTATTTCAAGGGGTTGCGTTTATTGCGCAAGCCCTTTTTTGTTGGGCGAAAAATCAAAATCCCGTCACGCAAAAAATCGGCCATCCGATGTGGTTTTCCTTATTTCTGGAGAGAGGAAATTCAATGACCCCGAGCAACCAGACGACGGTGAGGCTCGGTGCCTGTTGACAGTGTTTACCCAATCGTTTAACCTGAGCACGGCAGATTACTTCCCGAGCATTGCCGGGAGTCGGATGCCGCCACAACCGAAACGAAAGGGGTGGCCATGTCGCTGTTCACGGACGAAACCGAATCCGTCGAGGAATCACCCGGACGCTTCCGGGGAAGGATCTCCGGAAACTGGTCCGTGAACGGTAATCCCAACGGCGGGTACCTCATGGGAATCATGGTCGACGCAGCTCTCCGAAAGAGCGAGAAGAAGCGGACCCCCATCGTCACAGCGAACTTCATTTCCCGCGGGACGCCGGGGACCGCGCAGATTGTCGTCGAGAAGATCTCCCACTCCCGGCAGTTCCAGCGCTTCCAGGTGAGTCTTTTCCAGGAAGGTGAAGAGAAGGTCCGCGCGCTGGCGACCTTCTCCGCGGAGAAAGAGAACTGCCCCGACGAACGCTACGAAACCGGCCCGGCGCCACTTCCGTCGCGGGATCGGTGCGTTTCGCTTCCCGACCTTACGGCCTACGGCCTTTTCCGCCAAGTGGAACTCCTTCTCGACCCTTCATGCGCCGGGTGGCTGCAAAAACGTCTATCGGAGCGATCGGAGAACCGAGGTTGGATGCGACTCCGAGACGATCATCCGTACGACATCGCCTCGATCCTCCTTGTGGCAGACGCCCTCCCCCCCGGGATTCTCGCCTCACGCGGCATGGTCGCCTGGGTTCCCACCATCGAGTTGTCGGTGAGCATTCGGAACATGCCCAAGTCCCGGTGGCTCAACTGCTCCCTCAGGACACGCTTCGTGACCTGCGGGTTGCTTGAAGCGGACGGCGAAGTATGGGACGAGAAGGGGAACCTGGTCGCCATCTCCCGCCAGATCGCCCAAGTCCGGACCGGATGACATCCAACCCGCATGTTTCGAACGCACAGTCAAAAGGAGCGAACACCGATTCCGGTAGAAGAATCTTGGTAATAGGAAAATGAGAAAGAGCATTCTGTATACCTTGTTTCGCATGGGACGACTCCCGAAGGATATGGCGCAAATACTCGAAGGCGAGGGAATTGTGCTGCTGGATGAGGGAATTCCGGGATCCATTACGCTGCGGAATTTCAGGGCGCCTGGCAGGATTCATGGCTACAAGAAAACGCTGTTTGCCGGATCCCTCGTTGTGACCGAGTTGCGGTTTGCGGCGTTTGCGTTTTCTCGACCCATGGTCAACGTTCCACTGGGTGACCCAAAGCTGAATTTACTGGACATAACGATTGATCGCCGAAAGGCGTTGATGGTGAAGTTCGACGCACATAGGTTCCATGAAGAATGGAAGGGCACTGTCGAATTACGTTTCGCCAGTTCAGTTGCCCACATGTTTGTAGAACGATTGAGCGGGAGTGTGAGAAGCGAAGCAATTCAATAAAGAGAACCGTTTTTAAAATCCTCCTTGCGGAGGCCAAATCGCTTCATCTTGTTATATAATCCTCTTGGATGAATCCCGGCAATCTGCGCGGCCTGGCCGACCCTGCCATTTGTGCTTTTGAGGACCATGCCGAGATACTGCCTTTCAACCTGATCCAGCACCTTCTTTTGAACCTCGGGGAGCGTTTTGTTGATCCAAGCGTTCGGGTTAAAATTTTCATATGGAAGAATCTGCTCCGTATTGGAACTTTTCGTATTCACAACATTCGGAAGGTCTATCCGTGAAATTTCGCCGGATCTGCAAATAAGCATGGCGCGTTCAATGACATTCATGAGTTCCCGCACATTTCCGGGCCAATCGTAAAGACGAAGGGATTCCAGCGCCGGTTCGGAAATCCGATTGATGTCGCGACCAATTTTATGTCGGAAATACTCAACAAAATAACGTGCCATGTCAGGGATGTCTTCCTTGCGACGGCGCAGCGGCGGGATGGTGAGTGTTACCACGCTCAAACGGTAAAATAGATCCTTTCGAAAAGTCCCTTTATCGACTTCCTTTTCCAGATCACGGTTCGTGGAAGCGATGACCCTCACATCCACCCAGAAAGAGTTCTCCCCACCAATGGGCTTTACCTCATAATCCTGAAGCACGCGAAGCAATTTGGCTTGCAGATGCAAGGGCATATCTCCGATTTCGTCCAGGAAGATGGTTCCTTTGTGGGCCAATTCAAAAGCGCCCTTGCGCGTGCGAACGGCGCCTGTGAAGGCGCCCAGCTCGTGACCAAATAGTTCGCTTTCAAGGAGCTGTTCAGGTAATGCGGCCGTGTTGACCGTAATAAAGGGGCCAGTGGCCCGCGGACTCTCGGCATGAATGGCCTTTGCCAGATGCTCCTTTCCGACGCCTGTTTCCCCGAGTATCAGAATAGGAGAAGAACTGGGAATCACCTGCTGAACTTCGTCAATAAATATCTGCATTCCCTCGTTGGCTGAAAAGAAATCCGTAATTTTCGGTTTTTCCAGATTGGCCGGGCCGAGTCGCTCTTTCCGGCTGAGCTGCCGTCGGGACTCCAGGGTTGTTTCGATGGCTTCTGTAAGGTTTTTTTTGGAAGTACCGGCGTAAAGGACCACATCGGCCCCTGCTGCCACCAATTGGGCGGATACTTCAGACGAATCTCTGTCGTGGAGGACGACCGTTGTGGGATTTTCAGGGAGATCGTTGAGAATGGCGATGCCCGTATCACTGGGGCCGGGGATAAGAGACTCGCTGATAACAATAATGTCCCCGCAACTGCGGACGACTTTCTGCCATATATCTTGCGTCAGCCCGAAGCATTCGACCCTGACATCGTAGAGAGAAAACTTCTTTTCAAGATGCCTTTGTAACTCCTTTTGTTTTATTGCGAGAACCAGCCGTATCAGCATATGAGCCTCCATGAAAACGGTATATGAATACTGTTTTCCCCGGGATCACCTTGACTTGGAGATAGTATCGGCATCAAATTACCAATTCCAAAATGAAAGAAAGCCCGATATCCTTTTAATGAAGGGCGTTTTCCCATGATGAGGTGTTTTTTGTCTATGGAAACGCCATAATGCCTGACTTATGAACCCGCCACATCACGCATGGTGCATGATTTATGGTATTCCGATGCGGATGTCAAACAATATCGGTAAATTTATACGGATTTACAGGGTCCTGGTGTTCAAATCTACCGCTTCATGGTGATATTGTTGTTATTATTTTAGATACTTATAGGAAAAGTCCGCAATCCGGCACGAGTATTGCTTCCTGTCCCGCCTAAAATCCATACTTTATGGATATCCATCCGACGAAGATTATCGCTCCTTCGGGATAGGAATTTGAAACAACCCACCGGAAATAAGGAAAGACATATGAATACATTAAAACACAATATGGATCGTTATGGCAGAATGACTCCGACTGTTATGGAAATGGCAATTGAACAAAAAGTGTGGGGGCTGGCCTCTTCCATCGATATTTATAACTGTCATCCAATTAAGATTCGGAATGTCGATGAAATCAAACGTTTTGTTATTGAATTATGCGACTTAATTGAAATGAAACGCTTTGGGGAAACCCAGGTGGTCCATTTCGGGGAGGACGAACGCGTTGCCGGTTATTCCATGGTTCAGTTGATCGAAACTTCATTGATCTCCGCACATTTTGCAGACCTGACCAATGCCGCTTATCTGGATGTCTTCAGCTGCAAACCCTACTCGCCCGAAAAGGTGAAGGCTTTTGCCCAGGATTTCTTTGGCGGAAGCCATAGCACCCTGCACGTGGCCATGCGTAGATAGGAGACGAGGCATTGCTTAAAATCAGAGCCTACGAGGACCTGGATGAATGCCGGAAAATCTGGCAGAGAATCTGGCCCAATGCCTGTGTGTTTGATTCCTGGTCTGTACGGGACTGCTTTCAAAAGCAATACAATAACCGGCCCTATTTCCTGGTCGCTGAGAGGCACGGAAAGCTATGTGGGCTGCTTGCATTGAGCTGGATTGAAGAAAGACAATGCTTTTCTCACTTTCCCGGAGAAATGTGGCAGGGAAAAACATGGCTGGAACAAAATAGAATTGCCGCCAGCGACACGGACGTATTCAAAACATTGTTGGGGTGTATACAGGGTGTGGCCGACATCCGGTACCTGACCCATGAATCGATGCTTCTGGATGAAGAGGGCATGAGCTTAGATGAAACCGGATATCTCTTTTTCCCAGGACAGTACGGTTATTCATTTAAGGAATATATGCAGCAGTTTTCGGGGAAATCCCGCAAAAAACTGGGCCGTGAACTGGATCGGCTGCGGGCACTCGGACTTTCCATGAGGTATGATAATTTTTCGGATGTGGACCTTATGTTCAGGATGAATCTGGAAACTTTTAAGAAATGGTCCTACTTTAACGATTCCCGGTTCATGAACGCCTTTGAAAACCTCTTTGCCTGGCTGCACCAGAAGGGGTTGCTTCGCGTTACAACTCTCCTGCTAGGCGGCAAGGAGGCGGCCGTTGATGTGGGTGCTTTTTGGGGTTCTTCCTATACGGTGCTCGCCGGGGGGACCCATCCCGAATTCCCGGGCGTTGCCAAGCTGATCAATTTCCATCACCTTGAATGGGCCTGTTGTCAACGCCTGGAAGAGGTTGATTTTCTCTGCGGAAATTTCGGGTGGAAAGAGCGGTTTCATCTGACTCGCCGTCCTCTCTACCAGCTGCATCTTCCTCTGGAACCTGAAATACTGCAAATTCATCACGCCGAAGAGAGAATCGCTTGTGCCTGACATTCCAAGAGTGCTGGTTGTCGGCACGACTCCCGATTACATTGACTGGATCCGTTGCCAATGCCCTGGGCGGGCTCTCTTCCTCACGGATCCCTCGATCAGACACGGGGCCAAGGAGACTCGTCCCGGAGCGCACGAAGAGGTCCTGTGCAATCTTTCCGACCATGATCAGGCGAAGGGAGCCCTGAAAAATCATCTTCGGACCTGGGGTCTTTCTCTTGATGGTATTACCAGTTATGATTGCGAATCCATGGCGTTGACGGCTTTTCTTGCCCGGGAGCTCTCTTTGCCCTATCCGTCGGTAGAAGCTGTCGGCAACTGCCGCGACAAGTTCCGTTCCAAGATCCTCTGGCACCAACACGGTGTCAATTGCCCTCGTACCCGCCTGGTCTCTTCCGAAAAAGATGCCGCGGACTTTTTCAAAGAGTTGGGCGGCCCCATTGTTATCAAACCGACCACCGGCAGTGGCAGTGAACTGGTGTTCTACTGTGAAAGCGGGGATGAATGCGAAAGGGGGTATAAGGAAATTATCAGTGGATTGATGGATCGCCGGGGAAATAGGCTGTACAAAATGCCTTCCGGGGATGACGCTCTGGTTCTTGCTGAAGAATTTATTGCAGGAGAAGAATTCAGTTGCGATTTTCTGATGGAGGACGGCCGGGCCGGAGTCATCCGGATTTCACGGAAAATTCCGGACCAAGAGAGTCCTTTTGGAACTACCATGGCCTATGTTCTGCCGTCATCGCTGCCAAGCGCAATTGATCCTATCGTCTTTCAACAGACTCTCTATGGGAGCGCCGAGGTCCTGGGTCTGACAAGGGCTGTCTGCATGCTGGATTTTTTAATCCGGGATGGCGCCATGGTCCTGCTGGAGATGTCGCCCAGGCCCGGAGGAGATTGCCTGCCCTTTCTCATGCGGCACAGGTTCAACCTTGATATGCTGAAGCTGAATCTTGATTTTGCTCAGCAGATCGCCATCCGGATTCCACATCCTGACACGCTCGATCCGTTTATCGGATTGCGTCTGCATGCAAGAAAGGGCGGAATTCTGGGAAAGATTGATGCCGCGCCATTACGTCAAGATCCTCGTGTTCGCGAGATTCATCTCCTGCGTACACCGGGTCATGTCATAAAAATGCCCCCGGCGGATTATGACTCCTGGCTACTGGGACATGTTATCTTCAAGCCCCACAGAGTCCCGGACCTGGCAAGTCAATGTGCGGAGATTCTAAAACAGATTACCGTTGAGGTTGGATAATATTTCATGGCTACTGAAGATTCAGACCTTCAAAATGATCTGCAATCGATCCTTCAGCAAAAGACCCCTTTGCTGCCCATGGCGGAACTCCGGTCCTTTGTTGAACACTATTTCAGTTGCCGGGAAAAATATCTCCGGATTCTTGAGAAATACCCGCCCCCGGTGTATATCCTGGAGTCCGACGTCCTCAAAGAAAAGGTGCGACAGTTTCAAGAGGCTTTCAAAAGAGTCCTCCCCGAAGTTTCTTTCTATTATGCCGTTAAGAGCAATAACAACCCGGAAGTTGCCAGAATCCTTCTCCAATGGAATTTCGGGCTGGATGTCTCAAGCGGCCTTGAGTTGAAAATGGCATTAAATCTCAATGCCGATGATATTGTTTTCAGCGGGCCGGGCAAAACAGACCTGGAACTAACCCTGGCGACCCTGCATGCTGAACAAGTCACCGTTCTCATAGACAGCTTTTCAGAACTTCATCGACTGGAAGCCATCGCCGCATCCCGGAATAAAAGGGTTCGCGCAGGTGTCCGTCTGACAACCAACCCAAACGGCCTTTGGCGAAAATTTGGGATCCTGCCGCACACCCTTCCGGCCTTTTGGAAGGAAGCCGGGCAATGCCCTCACGTGATGCTGCAAGGCCTTCAATTTCATACCAGTTGGAATCTTTCACCCGAAGCGCAAATCGATTTCATAAAACGCCTCGGGAAATTGTTGGCAAAAGAGTTTAATCCGTTCAGAAAAGAGATTGTCTTTATTGATGTCGGCGGCGGTTATTGGCCCCCACAAGGGGAGTGGCTGCAGGCAGCCGGAACACCGGCAGGCAGAATTCGAAGAGCTTTAGGGAAAGGGGCTGATCCCGGGGCAAATCACTACCGCTTTCCCGCAACACCCATCGAGAGCTTTGCCGATCAACTCGGCGTAGCAATTGAAGAACATCTCTTCAAAAGTGTCTCTTGCCGAATCTGCCTTGAGCCGGGCCGTTGGATTTGTAACGATGTCATGCACCTGTTCATCTCCGTGATCGACAAAAAGGCGCCGGATCTGGTCATTACCGATGCGGGCACCAATGCCATCGGCTGGGAGCGCTTTGAAACCGACTATTTCCCGATCCTGAATCTCACGCGACCTATTCTGAAGGAGCGGGCCTGCCACATCCTGGGATCCCTGTGCACACCGCATGATGTATGGGGCTATTCCTACTGGGGGGAGGACATCCGGCCCGGAGATATTCTCATGGTTCCGATGCAAGGTGCTTATACGTACAGCCTCCGTCAAAACTTTATCAAACCTGTGCCACCTGTGATAATTAAATGAAGGAAAAGCGATTTTTTGCACCTGATCGAAGGGGTGATAGAATTTCCGTATGGCGGAATTGGGCCGGTGTGGAAAACTCACTCAATTTCCCGCACCAGTCTGAATCCGGTGGTTTGATACCGGTTGGCAAAATGACTGTAGTTTCGGTTGGCGCAGCGGCAGCGACTGCCGGTGCCGTACCAGCTTCCGCCCCTGCGGACTTTGTTGGTCCCTGATTCCAGGGAAGGGCTTTCGCCCTGGGATTGGGGTGTTAGGGCAACATCCGGTTTGTAGGGACGGTACCAGTCTTGAGTCCATTCCCAGACATTTCCATTCATGTCATATAGTCCCAAGGCGTTGGGAGCGTAGCTTTTCACGGGTGCCGGTTGATCTGTGGGCAAACCCTTTGATTTAACGGCATCAACACACCCGGGGTTCTTCAGGGTGTTGTTGGCATACATGGCACTGTTGCAGTTGATGTCATTCCCAATCCCATACTCGGTGTCATTGCCTGCTCTGCACGCATATTCCCATTCCGCTTCGGTGGGAAGCCGATAAATGCCCTCATTGCGGGCGTTCAGTTTTTTAATAAACTTTATACAGTCCTGCCACGAAACCCGGACCACCGGCATATCCGGCGACCCTTTTTTGCCGCCGAAAAAGGGTTTTCCCATAATGTCACGCCATTGTTTGACGGTTACTTCGGTGGTTTGCAAATAAAAAGGTTTGGTAATCTTTTCTGTATGGATCACTTCATCCCGTTCCCGCCCGGGCTCATCCGTGGGACTGCCCATGGTAAAAGTGCCGGCCGGCATCAGGACGAAGTCCATGCCCAGAGAATTGGTGATTGTTTTTTCCAGTGCCCGACTTCCGGAGGGCAAAAAGAGGCCCGACACAAAGACCATTAAAAGCAAGATGGCTGATTTTCCGTTGGATTTAAGTATATTGAACACAATGGCCCTCCTGGTATGTGTATAAATTATCCCTGATTATCTTTTTCAGAATATCAAAAAAATAGAGGGAGTAAAAGAAAAAATCCAAAAAGGGCTTTTCGATCCTATTAGAGAGCCTTGCCGATCTTTTTGAGGCATGCAAATATCCCTGCTTTGACCTTTTCCGCCTTTTCGGGAACAACGCTTTCCGTCACAGGGTCCAGATAGAGATCCTGATTGATCTCAATTTGAAGCGCCATCTTGCCTCCGGCTGCCAGACCCGGGCCGTAATGGGCGACAATAAATCCCCCCGCATAGGGGAAATTGATGGAAACGGAAAAACCGGCCCCTTCAAAAACCTGCCGTACAAAACCCATAAGCGCCGGTGTGCAGGTAAGCTCTCCCCTGGCAGAATCCCTTTTTCCGTCAGGTCGGCCGTTGTTGCCCAGCGTAATATCATTTCTTATTCTACCCGCGTCAGGGGCTTCAGCCGGGCCCGACCCCTGGAGAGAATGACAATCCAGAAGCCCTTTGATATGGGCCATTTCGACGGCATTTGCCAGTTGCCGGTGGTACGGTTCGTAATAGGTTGAAAGGCGGTGTGTGATCTCTTCTTCATCCGGAACGGCATCAGACCTGTAAACCTGCCGTCCATGGTAATCCACCAGAGCGATGGGGCCTTTGGCATGTCGCTGGTCGGATGGCCGGTTCAAGTCCACCACCAGTCGGCTCCATTGTGCGCACAAAACTTTGAAAGCTGGCAACCCGCCGAAGATTTCCAGAGTGCCCAGATCAATGGCATCAGCCGCTTCCTTCGGGGTCAACCGGATGCCGGCTTGAATCCGCTTTGGTATTCTTCCGGAGCAGTGGGGCAGAGAAATAATAAACGGAAGTTTCATGCATTACCCCCTTTCGCCGTTTCTTCACGAACCCAATTTGCCGCCAACAGTGCCTGCGGAGAGAGCATGCCGTTATGGTCCACCACCGGGTATGAAAAGAGAAGCCGGCAAAGCCTGTCGAGGGAATCCTGACGAATCACTTCCCCGGCTTTTTTATACATGGGCCCATCGATTAAGATGAACTGGTTTTCCTTTCCAATGTCCTGATAAGCCAGTGCCTCCTTTAGAAAATGAAATCCTTCCTTCGAGGGGCCATATTCGTAAAGTCCCGGTCTTACGATTACGCCCCGGGTTTTGGATGCCGGCGGACGAAACAAAAGAAGGTGGCTGCCCTTTACGGTTTCAGCATAACGTTTGTTTAAAGCGTTTCGATCTATCCGGTAAGGAATATCAAGGAATTCCAGCATGTGAAAGGCTTCCAGCGGAATAACGCCTGCCTGCAAGTGAAGCAGGGACAACATGGGGAGTGCGCCGGTGAGACGTGGATTGATTTCAATGGGATAAACTTTTTCCACCTTTTCATGGACGATGAAATCAATACCCAAGACACCCCTGTACCCAAGGGCCCCGAGATAATCACCGATTCGGCATGCCTGTTTAAAAACGAATTCCCTGGACGCCTCAGATCCGGCGGAAACGCCCCAGGCATGGCCGCAAAACACCCCGTTTTCAGCAAAATCCTCGCAATAGGGAAGATCGATCAGCTGACGCTGCAAAGAAGATACCAGCGTACCGTGGCGGGTCACGCATACCACGACGCTGGACGGTATCCCTTCCAGGAACTTGTGTACGGAGATGGATTCCAGCTTCGTATTTCGCCACCGGTTTTCAGCAAGCCTGTCCTGAAGCTGTTGGTAATCTCCCTTTGAATGGACAAAGAATGTGCCCCTGCCGCCGCCGCGTTCAATCTCCGGAAGCTGAACCACGAAGGAAGATCCCAGAAAGTTGCACCATGCGCCATACCCCTTTAGATGAAGGGTCTCTATGGGGTAGATATCGCCGGGCGCTTGAGGGAGGTTTAGGTCAACCACCATCTTTTTGAAAAACTTTCTTGTTGCAACGCTTTGCCGAAGCTGCGGTGAATTGGCCAGAAGATGCCAGCCATTGGCCTGGGCAGCGGATCTTAAACCAGGATAATCCTGATACAGAAGAAAGTATTTTGTGCCCGGGATACCGTCCAGAAAACATCCGGTTTGCGGATGAAGCAGAAGGCTTTCAGAATTTTCTAAGGGGATAGGGGCCCCGTTTTCCGTTTCCTCTTCAAGACAAAAAATGTCCGCTTTTTGCCGCAACAGCGACAAGTCTTCTGTCCTGTGCAGAGCGACAATCCGGTAGAAGTTGAGAAAAAATGCCGGTAAGATACGGGAAAAGGCGGTCATTCCCACCCCAATAAATGTTCCGGGCAAGGACTGGAACAATGCTCTTATCTGTCGAATATCGCGGATAAACATTGACTATTCAGATAAAAATGGGCGTGTTCCCTCAGGACTGGCACAGAAAACAGGCGACCATGTGGTGGTTCCCATTGTCGAGCAGTTCGGGCTTTTCCAGATTACACCTGTTTTCCAGTGCCAGTGCGCATCTTTGGAAAAAATTGCACCCCAGCTCATCGGCAACCTCACGTTTCCGGGTCAAAAGCGTGCCGTACCGTTTTCGGTCACCACTACGTCCAAATTTGGGAAGTGCATCCAAGAGCGCTTTGGTATAAGGGTGTTGGGGATTTTGAATCACCTGGTCGGATTGGCCCACTTCCATGAGGCGCCCGCGGTACATGACGGCGATCCGATCGCAGAGATAGCGGGCCGCGGCAAGAGAGTGTGTAATGAAAAGCTGCGTGACGTCCAGATCGTTGCGCATTTTGAGAAGGATATTGAATATCTGGGCGGAAATGGAAGCATCCAGCATGGACGTGGGTTCATCGGCAATGACAAACCCCGGGGCCAGTACCATGGCCCGGGCAATGGCCACCCGCTGGCGCTGCCCGCCGCTCAGACGATGGGGATACCGGTAAATAAAATCATCGGGCGGTGACAATCCCACGGACTTGAGCGCCTGTCGAACACGATCTTTTCTGTTGCCCGCATGTCCTACCCGATGAATGATCAGGGGTTCTGCGACTGTGTCCAGAATGGACCTTTGGGGGTTGAGGGATTGATAGGGATCCTGGAATATCATCTGAACCTTGCTTCGAAATTTCTTCAGTCGTTTTCCTTTTAATCCGGTAACCGGTTTTCCATCGAGGAGAATTTCACCGGTATCGGTCTCTTCCAGGCTTACGATCAAGCGGCCGGCCGTTGTCTTTCCGCTGCCGCTTTCCCCCACCAGTCCGAAGATTTCACCCTTGTTAATTTCAAGGGATATGCGGTCCAACGCCACCACATCTTTACCGCTTCCGGAAAAAAGACCGGCTTTGCTCTTGTAAATTTTGCTGACGTCTTTGATTTGGAGGATCGGGTTACCGTTTGGTTCCATTCTGACCTCGGGTGAATTCCACTGTTTCTTTCGTGTTAGCAATGGCAACAGAGGGCTTTGTGCCCGGGTCCCACCCGGACCCATTTGGGGGCCACTGAGCAGGTTGGGGAGGCCCCGGGGCAACGTTGGCCGAACCGACACCCCGTCGGAGGCCGAATCAGGTTGGGGGTTTCTCCCGGAATCGGTATCAGATCGCCTTTTTCGCCGGTAATTGTGGGAAATGACGAGAGCAGTGCCTTGGTGTAGGGGTGCACGGGGGAATCGAAAACGGCCTCCCGTGGGCCGCACTCCACCATCTGTCCGGCATACATCACCGCTATATCCTGGCACATATCAGCTACAATGGAAATGTCGTGTGAAATAAAGACAACACTAATGTTAAACTCCTTCTGAAGTTTTTTGACCTCCTCCAGAATCTGATCCTGAACGATGACGTCGAGCGCAGTGGTGGGCTCGTCCGCAATGATCAGTTTGGGCTTGCAGGCCAGGGCCATGGCGATAATGGCCCGTTGTTTCATGCCGCCGCTGTATTGATGGGGGTATCCTCTCAGACGGTCCCGGGGAATTCCCACCAGATCAAAGAGTTCTTCCACCTGGGTTAAGGCCTCCGCCTTTTCCACTTCCGGATGATGCACCAAAATGGCTTCCGCAATCTGATCTCCCACCCGCTGCACCGGGTTCATGGCATTCATGGCCGCCTGAAAAATCATGGCAATCTGGCTCCAGCGGGTCTTTCTTCTTTGCGCCTCCGTCATTTTCAACAGATCCTGCCCGTCAAAGAGAATTTGCCCCTGTCCGATGGAACCGTTGGGGGGCATCAATCCCATCAGGGCCATGCCGATGGTGGTTTTGCCACATCCCGATTCGCCGACAAAACCCAAAGAACGGCCTTCCTCCAAGGAAAAGGAAACATTTTCAACGGCCTTGAGATACCCTTGTTTGGTGCGATACCCGATGCTCAAATTTTTAACTTCCAGTAGGGCCATTTAATCTGCCTGCTCCTCCTTTCGCAGTCTCGGGTCCAGCACTTCGTCCATGGCCCGCCCCAGCATGTAAAAGGACAGCGTGATGAGTGAAATACAAATTCCCGGCGGAAGGAGCCAGTAAGGTGCCTTGAACATATACCCGGTCTTCCAGACCCATTGCAGCATCATGCCCCAACTGACGGTTCCCGGATCACCGAACCCCAGAAAAGCAAGGGATGCTTCAATAATGATGGCGGATGTCACACGAAAGGTCATGAACAGAAATGCCAGGGGCAGTACATTGGGCATGATATGCCTGAAGATAATTCGAAAGTGGCCCGCCCCGGCCATTTTGGCGGCCTCGATAAAAGGCCGGTGTTTGAGGGAGAGGGTTTGGCCCCGAATCATTCGGGAGACACCCGGCCACCGAAAGAGCGCAATGATGAGCACAATGGTCCAGATGTTGAGCTGACCGAATACGGAAGATATAATCAGAACGAACAACAACGTCGGCATCACCATGATCATGTCGGCCGTTCTCATGAGCACGGTATCCATGAATTTCCCCATGTAGCCTGCGGTCATGCCGATGGCCGTACCCAGTACCACACTCATGACGGCAGCTGAAACACCCACCATAAAGGCCACGCGCGCCCCTGCCAGCAGCTGACTGAAAATATCCCGTCCCATAAAATCCGTTCCCAGCCAGTGCTGCCAACTGGGCGGGGTACAGCTGGTGATTTTCGGATCCACGCCGGTCATGGGGTTATACATGGGACTGATCATGGGGGGAATGTAGCTGCAGATGGCCATGAGCGCAAACATGATCAGAAGGGTCAACCCGATTCGACCCAGCAGGCTTTGTTTGAATATGCTCCACCCATCCAGGAAGGAATTAAGCCATGGATATCGTTCACGTACGTTGTTTTCCCTGCGTGAAGGGTCTGCGGTCATAAAGGTTCCCGTTTAGTATCGAATTCTCGGATCGAGGTAGGCGTACAGAACATCCACCACGAGGTTGGAAAGCAGAACCACAATGGCGATCAACAGAAAAGATGCCTGCGCCAGGGGGTAATCGTTTTGACTGACCGAAAAGACCAGCTCCCGGCCGATGCCGGGCCAGGTGAAAACCGTCTCCGTAAGCGCCCCTCCATTGATGGAAAAAGCCAGGCTCAACCCAACGCTGGTAACCACCGGAAGCGCGGCGTTGGGGGCGGCATGCTTATTCCGAATGGTCTTCTCATCAAGGCCCTTGGCACGGGCCGTCAGAATATAATCCTCTTTGAGGGTTTCCAGCATACTGCTTCTCATGATCAGCAGATAAGCGCCGAAATGGATCAGAAACAGGGTTGAGAGCGGCAACACCATATGGTAGAGCACATCCAATGCTTTGACGATGAAACCGTTATCCGGGTCCAGCCACACCTCGTCCGAGATCATCCCGTTTATGGGAAACCAACCGAATTTATAAGCAAAAATCCATATCAGAATAAGGGCGAGCCAAGGAAGGAAAAGCGTATGGGTAACCAGCGCTCCCACGGTCATGATGCTGTCGGGCTTTTTCCCCTTATACCAGGAAGCAATTTTGCCTAAGAAAACCCCCACCAGTGCGGACAGGATGATACCGGTGGTAAACAGTAAAATGGTATTGGGCAGCCGGTCCCAGATGATGTTCACCACGGGCTCACCGTAGTGAAACGAGTACCCGAAGTGGCCCGTGAAAAAGTTCTTCAGATAGATAAGGTATTGTATGCCTAAAGGTTTATCCAGCCCCAGTTGAACAATCAGACGTTGTGAATCCTCGGGCGTCATGTCCGGGTCCACCATTCGGGAAACAGGGTCCCCCGGGGCCAGGCGGAACAGCAGGAACAGCACGGTTAGGATCACAAAGAAGATAATGGTGATCTGAACCAGTCTGCGGGAAATGTATTTTCTTAGTTCCATGAGAATTCACCCAGATTGCGGATTACGGATTTTTTCATTCCGCACTCCGCAATCCAAAATCCGCCTAGAGTGGTTTCAACTGGCAGAAGGACCAGAGGTTGCCGATACCGCCCAGCATTTGTACCCAGCCGGTGAACTTTCCTTTCCGGGCTACCTCAATCAGCTTCGGGTTATAAAGGGGCATGTAGGGGACGTCACCCATGATGATTTTCTGCATTTCCCAGATGAGTTTTCGCCGTTCGTCCCGGTTCATGGTTTCAGCAGACTGGTTGGCAATTTTATCAAAGGCCGGGTTGTTGTAACCGCTCATGTTCCAGCCCCGGGTCTTGTTGTTGGTTGAAATAAAGAAGTTTCTCAGGTAATCGGGATCCAGGGAAAGGCTGCCGTATCCCAGAATGAAGGCGTCGAAATCCCTGCGTACTTTCACCTGCTCGATCAGTGCCCCGAATGCCATGGGTTTGGAATAGGCGGGGATTCCCAGCATTCTGAGCCATTCCTGCATCATCATGCCGCACATGGCGCGATGGGGATCGTAATCGGCCGGTGGCGTCAGAATGGTGAATTTCTCCATGAGCTTTCCATCGGGCGTCATGATCCCTTCACCGTTGACCACATTCCCTGAGTCGTCGATGGGGGGGGTCTCCCAGGTGTATCCCGCATCCGATAGAATCCGGTAGGCCTTTTTGATGCGTTCTTCCCGGCTGAGCCCCACGCCGTATTTTGGAACATCCGGACAGTACCAGAAAGTATTACCGGGAGGAATAATGGAATACATTTTCACCCCGTACCCCTGAAGAATCCGTTTGATGATAAAGTCTTCCCCCACCAGGGTCGCCGCGGCCCGCCGCAGGTTGGCATCATTGAAGGGCGGTTTTCTCACGTTAAAACCGAGGTAGTACAAGGCGCTCTTTTCGTTGGTGAAGATTTCCATCTCCGGGTTTGCTTTTAGGTCTTCCATGTATCCCGGCTGGATCCCCCACCAGAACATATCGATGCTCCCTTTCTTAAGTGCCAGAACCGCAGCATCCGACGTGCCGTAAACCTTGAAAATAATCCCTTCAATGTAAGGCCCTAAAAGGTGGCCGCTGATGGTCTTTCCGGAGCCGAAGAAGAGATTGTTCTTCATGACGTAGATGTAGGCCCCTGATCGCCATTCTTTCAATGTGAAAGGCCCGCTGCTGATGGGCATCTCCACCTTGTGCCGCAACAGGGAACGAAGGGGTTTTTCATCCCCCTTGACTTTCGTGATCACGTCCTCCCATTGCTTTTTCTGAACAATGGGCGTGGTAAGGGTTCGGGTGACAAAGATGGCCTGAGGCTCGCTCAGATAGAATTTTACGGTTTGTTTGTCAGGGGTTTCGATTTTCTTGACAAATTTCCATTTGGACAGATATCGGGGCACTTTAAATTCCTGAATGGTGCGTCCGGTAAACGCCACATCTTCAGAGGTCAGTTCCGTACCGTCCGACCACTTGGCGGGTCGAAGCTTAACCGTGTAGCAAAGATTTTTTTCATCATACTCAGGAAGAGCCGCAGCCAGCCAGGGCACCAGATCCAGTGTCTTGGGATCCCTTATGTAAAGGGGTTGATAAATCAGTCCCAGGATCTTCAGCGACCAGCGATCCCCGGCGGCCCAGATGTTTAAGGTTTTGGGTTCCTCTAAAACGCCCATTTTGAGCATATCCGCGGCGGAAGCGCGCGAAAGCGGAAAAAGAACGCTCGCCATCAGCGCCAGAACACATAAAACCAATATGATCCACGAACCAGACACCCTGTTTGTTTTTCCATTCTTTCGGCGCATTTGTCATCCTTTCTTCTGTTGAATCTTAGGGTTAGAGGCGAATGACCATTCGCCCGCAATGCTCATTCGGAATTAATTGGGCCGGTCATTACCCGGCCGTTTCATTTCCGAAACCTTCTGTTCGATGAAATCGACCACCATTGCTTCGATCTTTATCCCTTCCAAACGGTTGATCCGTTGGATTCCACCGGGACTCAGGCAGTTAATTTCTACCATCTTGTTACCGATAACGTCAACCCCTACGAAGAAGAGCCCCTCTTTTCTCAAACTGCCTTTGATCGCCTCACAGATGGCGCGATCATCGTCCGTAATTTCATGTTTATAGGCCCGTGCACCCGCATGGATGTTGGTCCTGAAATCCCCTTTGCTCGGTTTTCGCCGCATGGCACCGACAATCTCCCCGTTGAGCAAAAGAATCCGCACATCTCCTTTTGTTTGGACTTCCTCTAAATACTCCTGCACCATGATGGGTTCCCGCTCAGGGTATTCGCGATAGGCCCTTACATAATAATTGATCAGGGAGTTCAAATTTTCCTGGTCCTTCAGGCTCACTTTGATCACCCCTTCCCCACCATAGCGTTGAAGGGGCTTTACCACCATGGCACCGCCGAAATTGTTGATAATTTTCCTTAAACGTGCCGGATCACGGGATACATGGGTTTCCGGGATGATTTCCGGAAAATTGAGGATATATAGTTTGCTGTTTGCGATAACCTGGCCCATGGTGTTGTTGATCATAAACACCTTGTCGCTGACCGACGACAAAAACTCCATGGTTTGGTAAATGAGCGGCGGATTCTTTCTCAAAAAGAGTGCATCCAGATCGGCGATGGTTTCAAATATGAGCTCGTCTTTCTTAAGGCATTGAAGCAGGCAGCGCCAGTATTTCTTCATGGAGAGGTTGGGTGATACGGAGATATTTCGCATCCTGGCCACCACCTGATTCTCCCGTATATAGATGTCATGGGGTTCGAGGAAGTAGACCGTATGCCCCCTTTGATTACATTCATACATGAGATGGCTGGTTGTTTCATTTTCAGGGCTAATTGAAGCAAGTGGATCCATCAAAAAAGCGATATGCATAAAATGCTCCTTATTTTGATGTCGTCGCGTAATGAATGATCTCTTTGGCGATATTCAATCCGGCAGCGGCTTCAAGTCCTCTGAAACCCGGTGAATAATTCACCTCAATCACTTTGGGGGAACCATCTTTTTGAAGGATGATGTCACAGCCTGAAATTTCAAGGCCGAGGGCGCGGGACGACCGCACCGCCAGGTGTGAAAGACGTGGCTCCAGGGTGACCTTTCGTCCCCCCCCCGTAATATGAATATTGGTCCTGAAATCCGCCGGATTTGGTTTTAGAGCCATGGCACCCACGACTTTTTCTCCCAGTACAAAGGCCCGAATGTCGGTGCGTCCTTCCGGGGGAATGTACGCCTGCACCAGAACCCCTCGTGCGTTATCCATGAGATTGTTCATGATGAAAGAAGCGGTGGCCCCATTTTCAACCAGCATGACCCCGTCGCCCTGCCGGCTGCTGGGCATTTTGGCCACAACGGGATATCCGCCCAGCTGCGCCACGGACCTTTCAAATTCATCCGGGGTCACAGCCAGGAACGTATCCGGGACCATGACACCCCGCCCTGCCAGGAGTTGAAGGCACATAAACTTGTTTCGTGCCATCAGGATCGATTCAAAACCGTTGATCACCCTTGCCCCTGAAAGTTCAAAGTGCCTCACCACGGCCAGGGCATAGTCGTTGATGGTCGCCCCCACCCGCGGTAAAAGAAGTTCCGGAACCTCCCCTTCGGGCAATTTGACGATTTGGCGGCCTTCTTGAATACAGGAAAGGCAATCCCGCGTGTGAATAAGTGAAACCTTGTGCCCCGCATCAACCGCTTCCACCATGAGTCTGCTGTTGGGGTGGTAGGTTTCATCTCTGACGCTGAGGAGACCGATATGCATTATATGAGCAGCCCTTTAATGCTGTCTAATATGGGTGCTGTTTCAGCCGCGGATGGGCCCGCATCGGGATGTTTTCTCAGGCTCAGCTGCAACTGCCGTTTCAGCCTGAAAAGTCTCCTGATATCCTTTCCGTCGTACCCTTCGCCCCGAAGCATTTTATAGATTTCTTCCACATAGGATTGCCCATCGGTAAAGCTTTCGGGAATCAGTTCAATCATTTGCTTCAAAAGTCCGGATGCTTCCACCGAGTCCATGGTCTCATGGGCCCATGCCAGGCCGAGACCGCTCAATTTCCGTTCCTCGCGCTCCTGATGCACCAGGGTATTTGCCGTGTAATAAAACAGATACGGCTGGTAGTAAGGAAGACCGCTTTCGTTAATGAAATCAATGGTTTCAAAAAACGTATCACGGGTTTCTCCCGGATAACCGATAATGAAACTGCCGCGGCTGATAATGCCATGGTCATTGAGCATCCGGACGGCCTCAAAGGACTGCTTTGAGCTGAGCCTCTTGTCCATGTTATCCAGGATTTTCTGGCTTCCCGATTCGAGTCCCAAGTCCAGAAACTCACATCCGGACTGTTTCATCAGTTTTACAAGTTCGGGAGTTAAAGCGCTGGCCCGGGCAAAAGAAGACCATCTAAATGAAAATTCATCCTGGATCATCATCTCCAGAACCGCTTTGATTCGATCATTTCTGGCGGTAAAGTTATCATCCGTAAACCGCACATGTCTTACGAACCCCAGTTCATTGATGGCCTTCAGTTCCTCCCTCAGCACATCCAGAGAACGGTAATGCACCTGGGGAAACAACCAGTGGTACGTGCAGAAACGACATCTGTAATAGCAGCCCCTGCTGCTGTTGACGGGCAGGGTGTGCCTGAGGTATTTTTTGGGAATTCCGGCCCAGTCAATGGCCGTCTGGTCCATGTGTATCTCTTCTTCACGGCGCGGGGTGAACGTCACCCGGCCCTGTTCATCAAAATATGCCAGGTTGGGAACGTGGCTCAGGTCCTTCCCGTTTTCCAGGGCACCCAACAGTTTCACAAGGCTCTGCTCGCCCTTTGCCTCCACCACAAACGCGTCCACTTTTCCGTTAAAGGTGGAGAGAAAGTCAAGGGTCCCTTTTGTTAGCCGTTCCCCTGCGTGCATGGCCTTCTTGACCAGCATGCCGCCGGCGATAACCGCCACATCCGGGGCTGATTTCTTGATTCTCACGGCCATTTCCCGGATGTCGTTCATCAGGATGAAATTCGAAGAGATGCACACCGCCAGTGGCGATTCCCGAAGCAGTCCGTCCAGATCGCCCGTGGCATAGTTTTGAATGATAACGGGGTCGAAGCCATTGGCCGTAAGGTATTGGTACATGTAGATGCCGTTCAAGGTCACCGTATTGGCCAGGGAATAATGCCGGTTCACATTTTCGGGCGTAATTTTTACATGACGGCAGCCGGCATTCACATAATTCATGAGATCCGGCAAATCCATGTACCGCCCCTCCATGAAAAGAAGGGAGGCGCGGGTGTTTTCATGGACCTGCGCCTGCATGGCCGAAAGGTCCAGATCCTTAAAGCGGTGTGACTGCCGCTTTGCCCGCTCCAGAGTACCTGCCATCCTTTGCTGCAAATGGATATCATTGTCCAGCGGCTGATTCTGAGCGATGAAGATGACTTTTGAACGGCCCAACGGTTGAATTCACCTCCAAAAAGAATAAAGAACAATCATAGTCTCTTCGATCCGTCATGGCAACCTGGAATTTTATGCTTTTCCATTGGTAAAAAATGATATATACGATGGTAATTTATAGCCATTTGAGGGAAGTTATTAATCATGAAAATCCTCTTCGCGGCCCCTGAAAGCGCATGGGGCGGATTCTTAGGCATGTTGCGTGCCAAAATGCCGGAGCATCATTTCGAGGCGACCGGACAATTCGGCGTGGAGAGTCTTGCCGGTGCCCATGTGCTGATTCCCACCATGGCCTTGATCACAAAGGAAACGCTTGCGACCCAGGACCGGCTCCGGCTGGTTCAACAATGCGGTTCGGGTCTCGAAAGCGTCGATGTGGTGGCGGCCAAAAAAATGGGCATCCGGGTAGCCAACGTGCCCACCGATATTTCCGGAAATGCGGATTCAGTGGCGGAACTGGCCATTTATCTGATGATCGGGCTTTCCAGAAAAATTCATGAAGCAGCAAGGCGCTTAGAAAAAGGGCTCATGGGAGAACCCCAGGGCATGGCGCTGCGGGGGAGAACCGTTGGCATTGTGGGTCTCGGCGGTATCGGACGAGCACTGGCACTCAGACTCAAACCTTTTGGCGTGAAACTCCTGGGCATCAAACGTAGTGATCCCGCCGGTGCTAAAGACGCACTGGGCCTGGATTGGGCCGGAGGTCCCGGGCAACTTCACGAAATGCTCAGCAAATCCCATTACGTGGTGCTCTGCCTCCCCGTGACACCCGAAAGCGCAAACCTCATGGATCATAACGCTTTTTCGGCCATGAAGCCGGGGGCTTTCCTGATTAATGTTTCCAGAGGCGGCCTGGTCGATCGCAATGCCCTGGCCCATGCCCTTTCAAACAATCTCATCTCCGGGGCAGGCCTGGATGTATTCTGGGAGGAACCGCCTGATCCTGATGATCCCATATTAGGGGAGAATGTCCTGGTCACGCCCCACATTGCCGGATCAACCGACGTTTCCATGCGGGGTATCGTGGCGGGCGTCGCCGAAAATATTCGGCGGATTGAACAGGGTAAAGAACCCTTAAATGCACAATAGAGGATATGATGATCGTTCAAATATATGAAATCCAGACCCCTCAGGAAGCTGAAAAATGCATTGAACTGGGAGTGGATCATCTGGGAAGCGTCGTTCTGAGTTTAGATGCATGGCGCCGGCCAGTCCTGCGGGAGACGGTAAGTTTAACAGAAGGGACCCGGCACAAGAGCAGCATGATCCCCCTTTTTCGGGATCCGGACACCGTCTGCCGGCTGCTCGATTATTACCGGCCCGATTACATCCATTTCTGCGATGCCATGACCGATCCAAAAGGAAAAATAGAGGATCTGGAAAAACATGTGGACTTTCAAATTTTCCTGAAGGAAAAGTTTCCGGAAATCGGTATGATCAGGACCATTCCCATTCCTCGAAAGGATGAAATGCCGGATTTTCCGTTCCAAGAGATTGCCGACGGCTTTGAAGCCATCAGCCAATTCTTTCTCACCGACACCTGGATAAAGGACGCGCCCGTGGAAGGTTTTGTGGGCATTACCGGAGAGACGGTGGATGAAGAAATGGCCCGTGAGCTTGTCCGGAAAAGCGCCATTCCGGTGATTCTGGCAGGCGGCCTCTCCCCTCAAAACGTGCGGGATGCTTTAATGTCGGTTAAAGCAGCCGGTGCCGACAGTTGCACACAAACCAACCGCTTGGACCATTCGGGTTCGCCCATTCGATTCGAAAAGGATTTTGTGAAAGTCGGTGATTTTGTGAAAGCCGTACGAGAGGTGGATGCGCTGCTGCTGGAGGAAAAAACCGTACGGCTGGCGTCATTAAAAGCCCAATTACTGGACCGTGAAAAAGCCCTTCCGGCCCACTCCGTGCAGCCCCACCAGCTGCAGGTCATCGAAGCGCTGGAAGATCAGATAAGCGTTCTTGAAAAAGAGATTGCAGGTCTGGAACTCACAGCGGTTCCACCAAGATGAAATCCTTTTTCTAAATGATCCATGGCTTTACGTTTCGCCCATTGATACTTCTCTGCTTTTTCAACGGTTTTCAGCAATTCAGCACTGAGCATCCCACTGATGGAAGTTTGCTTGTGGGCAGCCAATACCTTAACCTTTTGAATCAATTTTTTGTCGATACTCAGCGTGATATTTTGTTTCATGGCATTTGAACCCCTTTCTGGCCCCAACTAAAGCACATAATTCACATATGGCACGTATTTTACGTGAAGTCAAGGGGTTGGTCTTGAGGTGAGGGAAGGGGAATCAAGCGGAGGCGGTAAACGGGTTGGGATCGTTTTTGGCTTGATCAATGGCGGCGACCTAAAAGAGTTTCCCCTGTAAGGACGTTGTGGTTTCCCTCACTTCCAGGTGCAGATGAAGATAGGCCCGCCGCGTGGCAACCCGTCCCTGAGGGGTCCGTTTGATGTACCCGCTTTGAATCAGGAAGGGTTCATAGACATCCTCGATGGTGTCCTTTTCCTCCCCCACGGCGGCACAAAGGCTGCTGAGCCCGATGGGTCCTCCGTCAAATTTTTCGATGATGGTGTGCATGATGAACCGGTCCATCTTGTCAAGGCCCTGATCGTCCACTTCCAGCATGTCCAGCGCACGGCTTGCCACCTTCTGCGTAATAACCCCGTCCGCCTCCACCTCCGCAAAATCCCGCACCCGACGTAGCAGCCGGTTGGCGATTCGCGGTGTTCCCCGGGCCCGTTTGGCGATTTCAAGGGCACCTTTATCCTTAATGGGAATCTCCAGGATACCGGCGGACCGCACAACGATCTTGTAAAGGTCTTCCGGTTCATAGAAATCGAGGCGCAGAATCACACCGAACCGGTCCCTCAAGGGGGGGGTCAACAACCCCGCACGGGTGGTGGCACCCACCAGCGTAAAGGGTGGTAGGGGAATTTTCATGGTCCGGGCCGAAGGGCCCTGTCCGATGATGATATCCAGTTCATAGTCTTCCATGGCCGGATACAGAATTTCTTCCACCACGTGATTGAGACGATGGATTTCATCGATGAACAGCACGTCTTTGGGTTGAAGATTTGTCAGGATGGCGGCCAGGTCCCCCGGTTTTTCGATTACCGGGCCGGAAGTGCTTCGAATGTTCACCCCCAGCTCCCCTGCGATGATGTGGGAAAGGGATGTTTTTCCCAATCCCGGACTGCCGTGAAACAGTACATGGTCCAGTGCTTCCTCCCGCCCCTTTGCAGCCGCAATAAAGACGGACAGATTCCGCTTCATATCCGTCTGTCCCACATACTCCGCAAGGGTCCTGGGTCTTAAACTGATTTCAGCCGGTATTTCTTCGGGCTGGAGGTCGGGGTCTATAATGCGCTCTTCCATAAAGATCCGTTTCAGGCCAGGATTTTAAGACTTTCTTTGATCAGGCCTTCCAGGGTTTTATCTTTCACCCGAATTTTGGCCTTTTCCATGGCGGCCCTGGCCATTTTGGCCGAATAACCCAGGTTTATGAGGGCCGACAGCGTATCTTCCATGGCTCTTTCGGTTCCCGCTTCGCTGGTCACTGAAGGCGGCATTGCAGCATCTTCTGAAAAAGTGGCGGCACGGTCTTTGAGCTCCAGGGCAATCCTTTCCGCCGTTTTCCTGCCGATTCCCGGAATGACCTGCAACCGCGGGGCATCTCCCGCGGCAATGGCGCGCAGCAACTCCTCCGCGCCCATGCCGGAAAGAATATTGGCTGACAGTTTGGGACCGATCCCCGAAACGGAGACCAGCATCAAAAAAAGACTTTTCTCAAGTTTCGTGGAGAATCCAAAAAGAACCAGTGCGTCTTCCCTCACGTGGGTGTGGATATGGAGACTGATGGGTCCATTTTTTTCGGGAAGGACGTAAAAGGTGGACAGGGGAACAAAAACCTCATAGCCCACGCCCCCCACCTGAACAATGATGGACTGGGTTGATTTTTCAAAGAGGGTACCGCTCAAATGTGAAATCATGGGTTCATTTTCCCCGGGATTTTTCCTGGAGCATTCTAAGTCTGGAACTGTTAATGTGACAGATGGCTGTGGCCAGCGCATCGGAAGCATCGATGGGCACCTGCTTTTTGAGTCCCAGAATGGCGTTGACCATGGATCGCACCTGCTCCTTGTCAGCCCTGCCGTAGCCCACAACCGATTTTTTGATTTCCAGTGGTGTGTATTCGAAAACTGAAATATCATGCTGACCGGCTGCCGCCAGGATGGCACCGCGGGCGTGTCCCAGTTTGAGGGAACTTCTGGCATTTTTTGCATAGAACAGATCTTCAACTGCCATGGCATCGGGCCCGAAACGTTCCAGAAGTTCCACGATTCCCTGGAAAACCCTGTGGATTTTCCGGGGAAAAGGCATTTTTTCGGGGAGCTTGATGAGACCTGCCTCGATAAAGGATATCTGACGGTTTTTCTCTTCCAGCAGGCCGTAACCGGTAATCCTTGAGCCGGGATCCACCCCCAGCACCCGCATCAACTCATGGCCTCCATCACATCGTCGGCAATGTCGAAATTGGCGTAGACGTGGCTGACGTCGTCATGGTCTTCAAGTGCCTGCATCAGATTGATCATCTGCTGGGCTTTTTTGCCTTCCACTTTAACCGTATTTTTGGGGATTTTGGTGACTTCGGCAAGGGTGTATGGCAACTCCGCATCATCGATGGCTTTTTTCACCGCCTCAAAATCAGAGGGCGCCGTTACAACCTCAAACTCCGTTTCCTCTTCCTTGACGTCTTCGGCGCCCGCTTCCAGGGCCAGGTCAATGAGATGCTCTTCATCCACTTGATCTTTTTCAAGCACAATCAGTCCGCGTTGCTCGAAAATCCAGGCAACGCATCCCGGTTCGCCCAGATTCCCGCCGTTTCGCTCAAAAAGGTGTTTGATATCGGCCACGGACCTGTTCTTGTTGTCGGTCAGACAATCCACCAGCACCGCGGAACCGCCGGGGCCGTAACCTTCATAACTGGCCTCTTCATAACTTACCCCTTCCAGTTCACCGGTACCCTTTTTGATACCCCTTTCGATGTTCTCCTTGGGCATGTTCTCCGCTTTTGCCGCGGCGATGGCGGTTCGGAGCCTGGGGTTGCCTTCCGGGTCACCTCCTCCCATACGGGCGGCCACGGTAATTTCTTTGATGAGCTTGGTAAATATTTTGCCTCTTTTGGCGTCGGCCGCACCCTTCTTGTGTTTGATGGAACTCCATTTTGAATGACCGGACATAAGTGTTCTCCTCCATTGTGGTCCATTGATGACCGATGATCAGCCTTGGGAATTGGATCTTCCCTTTGCCTTCAATTCATAATAAATCCTGTTGCCACCAGGTACACCTCCCGGCTTCGCTTTCGGGTGGCTTTTGGTCTGAAAAGCCGAATCTGCTTGAAAGCAGGCGTAAGGTCTGATTTGAAACTCTTAAGGGATTCGCCTTCGAAGATCTTGCAGGCAAAATGCCCTTTGCTCTTTAAAAGCATTCGGGCAATCTCAGCGGCCCTTTCCGCCAGAAACAGGGATCTGCTGGCGTCGGTATCCCGAATGCCCGTTGTGGGCGGGGCCAGATCGCTCAAAACAACGTTTCTGGGTTCAATTCGTGCCGCCAGCTGTTCCAGCTCAACGGTTTCAATATCCGCCGCCATGTATGTGAAATTGGGCGGGTTAAAGGCTTTGGGCTTCTGCAGATCGATCCCCACCACATCCCCTCCCTTTCCCACTTTCCATATGGCGTATTGGGACCATGAGCCCGGAAAGCACCCCAGATCCAGCACCTTGTCGTTCCTGCGAATCAGCTTGAATTTGCTGTCTATTTCCTGAAGCTTGTATACGGAACGTGCACGCCACTTTTCCTTTCTGGCCTTCTCCGTATAATGATCATCCCATCGATTTGATTTCATTTGCATATATTTATCACAGATATACCCCCTTTGCAAAAAAAAATGAATTGTAATAGAATACTCTGTTCGAAATTAAGGAGGTTCAAAAACCGTATGGAACAAGTGATGATTGACGGCGTGACCCTCAACCTTTGCGAACCCGACCAGGTTCCATTGAAATGGGTCGGCCATCAGGAAATGGTCATCCAGGTACTGGCGGCCTGGCTGGTCATCGGTGATGAAGATCTGCCGCTGAGCCCCAGGTTGGTGGGCAAACCGGGAGTGGGAAAAACCACCCTGGCCTATCACGCGGGAAAAACCCTCAACCGGCCGGTTTATCTGTTTCAATCCACCATGGATACAAGGCCTGAAGATTTGATTATTACACCGGTTATTTCCGAAAGGGGAAAAATCAAGTACGTGGCAAGTCCGGTGGTATCGGCCATGATCAAAGGGGGTGTCGCGGTGATCGATGAAGGAAACCGCATGAGTGAAAAAAGCTGGGCGTCCCTGGCACCGCTCCTGGACAGCCGGCGTTATGTGGAATCCATCGTAGCGGGAATCAAGATCAAAGCCCATCCGGAATTTCGTCTCTGCACCACCATGAACGACGACGCCAGTACCTTTGAACTGCCCGAATACATCCATTCCCGACTGCAGCCTCAGATTCATATCGATTTTCCGGAAGAAGATGAGGAAAAACTGATTCTGAAAACCAATCTCCCCTTTGCCGACGAGGAGATCCTTCATTACGTGGTGGCGTTTCTTCAGGCGGCCCACCGGGCCGATGAGCGATATTCCGTTAGAGATGGCATCAATATGGCGCGGTATGCCCTGAAAAGAATTTCAAAGGAGAAAGGGCCGCGTTCCGAGGCTTCGCCTGAAACCGTCGTCAAATTCCTCAAAGAAGCGGCATCAATGGTGCTGGATGTACCGGCCGCCGACTATTTTGCCGAACTGGTGGACCGTCTTGGACAGGATCGCTGAAATCAGCTGGCACGGCATTCGGATGGTTCCCATCCTTCACAATCATCTGGAGTTTGCCATGGTGGTGAAAGGCCTTTTTGAATCCTTTCGCCCGGACCATGTGGCCGTAGAATACCCCCACACGCTGAAGACCCGGATTTTGCAGGGTATCCGGCGTCTTCCCCTGCTGTCGGTGGTACACTACGAGGGAAATGACGGCGCATTTGTGTATCTCCCCCTGGAACCCTGCGACGCCCAGGTGGAAGCGGTACGCCTGGCACTGGCCCACGACATCCCCGTTCATTTTATCGACCGGGACACGGAAGGCTATCCCCTGGATCACACGCCCATGCCCGACACTTACGCCATAACCCGCATCGGGCATGATGCCTACTGCCGCGCTTACATGGAAACCTATCGCCATGTTAACCCCTCGGCTGAAGACACCCTTCGGGAAAAGACCATGGCCTGGCATCTGCGGGAACTGGCAAAATCCGGAAAAAGAGTTCTGTTTGTTTGCGGTTTGAGCCATGTAAACGGAATTCTGGAGATGCTGGACCGTCCCCAGGCGACCGTCATCGGCCGACGGTCCCGTGAAAAGGTGGGGCTGGCCCATCTACATCGGGAATCCAGCCGGGAGATCATGACAGAGATGCCATTTCTGCAGACGATCTGGGAACGCCAACGCACGCGACGCGAAATACCCGATCGAATGCAGGTGCAGATGACGCTATTAAGGGCGGCCGAGAAAAGATACTGGAAAAACAGCAAAGAAAAAGTCTCCCGAATTCAGTTAAAAATCCTCAACCGGTTCGCTCGAAATTATGCGCTGTTGAACCAGAAACTATTACCTGACTTTTACCAGTTGATTGTGGCGTCGCGGGGGGCCGTGGATGACAATTTCGCCTACGAAGTGTGGGATCTGGGAAGCGATTATCCCTGGCAAACGGAGAACCCGGGGCTATCCGTTCTCCGGCTGAGAGGTGAAGACCTCTTTCTGGATCGAAAACGGATTCGGTTTCATCGGCAGTTCAAGACCCTGCGCCGACGCCTGATTCCGGTACCGGTCAAAGATAAACGGAAGAGAGGCGACCCGGAAAAATGGAAAAAGGATTTCAGCGGCAATGCAATCTGCTCCTATCCGCCTGAAGATGTGGCCGTTGAAGGGTATGGGCACTATTTGAAAAAGAAAGCCCTGGGGATTAAACGGGAGGAAAACGTTCGCGTTGAACCTTTTTCCTGTTCCCTCATGGACGGCATCGATATTCGGGAGACCATCAGGGATTGGTCAAGCGGAAAGCTGTACGTCAAGTCGGGGCTGCCGCTCAAGGGAAAAGTGGGTTCCGTGGTGGTTATTTTTGATCCCGATTTTCCAAAGGACGGCAAAGAGAATTTTCCCTGGTGCGTGACCTGGCTGGGCGAACACAGCCAGGAATCGGATATGGCCTTTTACAGCACACCGGCGGGAGAGGTCATGGACGGCCCGGGCATTTCCAGGTGCCAGTACGGGGGCTTCATGCTGAGCTACCCGCCCCTTCGCGTCTACGATATCTGGCAGGATTCATTTTTCAGCGCGGCGCGGAACAAGCCGGAAAGGCTCCTCATGGCCGCCATCGATTACAGCCTTGAAAAGCATGTGGTCTACCTGGCCGCCAAGCCCCCTTCCGGCTGGTGTCAGAGCATGGCGGCACGGCTGGGAAAAAAGATTGTCTATCTCCCTTTGGGAACCTTTTCTCCGGTCGCCCTCAAGAAAATTCGCCAATTTCATGTGCTGGACGGCCATGGCGTGCGGCGGTATGCAAAGGATTATCTGTAGAAGTCCGGCAAAATCCCGGTCCGCTATGTGACCTTGACCAGAATTTGGCGAAAAGGAATGCTGAGAGTGCTACGATACAAGATATGGTGGCTTTCAAGTAGTTGGCCTGAATTCACAGTGCCTGGACAATGCTGATCGCAAATAGTTGAAATCTCCGTTTTAGCGTATTTCCCAACTGTCTTGAGATCCGTGTGGTCCTTGATGATTTGCAACTGAGATTCAGACAAACCCTTTTCCATTTATGAACTGGCAACAGCTACTGTGTGTTGTTCCGTCATACAGGGGTAAGTCAACGCCGGGAAAAGAAAGTAGATTGGCGGGAAAAAGGATCAGGGGATGACCCAGGACGCGGTCATGCGATTATCGTCCCAATGAAACCTGGCCCGCATGTGGCCTGTCAATTTCAGCAGCAGCCAGTCCATTTGATGGAATCGGCAGACAATGGCGGCAAAATTCTTTCGGGCTTCCGGATGATCAATCAATTTGGGTGCTTTATGGCGGAATAAGCCCGGCAGACCCGAAGTCGGTTTTTCCGTGGGTGAACCGGGCGGGATTTCAGCGCAGTAATTTATGCGATTGCTCAGGGGCACCTTTTCCCATCGGGCTTCAGCCGTTTTATCATCGGTATGGATTGAAGCGGTTCCGGAAAGGCGTAGCTGCATCCATTTTTGAGGATGATAAAACAACAAACTCACATTGGGATTCTTTTGAATCTGTGAAACCTTGGGACTGCGGGCATCACAGTTACAGATCAATGCCCGGTCACTTTCTGAAAAATCCCTCAGGATGACGGTTCGCACCTGTGGTTTGTCCCCGTCCATGGTGGCGAGGGTTGGCCTGTGAAAGGGATGCCTGGCGTTTCGAACGCCCTCGTGAAGCGTTCTCCAGCTCGATCTGAGAACGTCCTCCAGCGTTGCGATATTTTCCTTTTTTCCCAATATCATATGGGTTTTCCATGATGAAACAAAGCGGATCTCCAAGCGATTTTCAAGCGGGATCCCGCATTAAACCCGTTATGACCCCGTGGCAACGGCAAGCGGTGCAAAGCAGGATGGGACCTCCCACCTTTGCAATTTCTTCGGCCAGGCGAAAGAGTTCTTTGACACGGTACCCGCCCACACCGGGGCCCAGTTGATGGCTGCGGATCACCAGGCTTTTCCATGGCGGAAATTCAATATCCTTCAGCCGTTCAAACATATTTTGTTTCCGGGGTTTTCCGGTAAAGGTACAGATATGCGCGGGTTCCGCACAATCGTCCGGGCAGAGAAAATCCGCGTGGCTCACAAAGATATTGCCGTTCTCTTCTCGCAGGGGATTGGGCAGGAGGGGATCTATCTTTTCGGGAATGGAAATCCGTTGCAGGTTTTTTCCCCTTTGACCCAGAAGAAGCCACTCCGCCGCCAGGTGAATGGGTACCGCCGGAATGATCCAATCGGGAAGCTCTCCCCCCGCGGGTCGAAGATGCTCAAAAAGATAAGCAGTGCCATCACCCTTGATAAGCGTTCTGCCATGGCCTCTGGCCCCATGAAGTTTTTCTTCTTTAAGGTCCACCAGAACCAGGTGTGGGTTTCCGGTCAGTCGATCCGCCGCCATGCGGCCAAAACGACCGGCGCCGATGATCCAGATTTCTTTCATATGGGCATCTCTTTTGCATTCAAGAGTCGAATATCCAGACAATTTTGAACCATACGTTGACCGACAATCCTTGTCAACCAGTTGAGAAAAATTGGTAGTCGAAACGTTTTGGCGATGCGGACGCTTTCTCCAAACCCTGTTTTTCCTTCACATTCAAGACCTGTTTGTTGTATATAAAACCCCGTGTTGAACCACAATGGTTCATCGCTCAGAATACGGGAGAATACCCATGAGCACCTATACCGTTCATTTCCTGCCCGCGGACCGATCTGTCCTTGTGGACGACGGCGCCACCATCGCAGAGGCGGCCCAGCAGGCCGATGTACTGATCACGAACCTCTGCGGCGGTGAAGGGGTTTGCGGCAAATGCCGGGTTCAGGTGACCAAAGGCCGTGCACCGGCCGAAAACCACGCAAAAGGCTTTTTCTCCCAGGATCAGATCATGAAGGGGTATGTCCTGGCCTGCCAGACGGAGATCCATGACGACCTGGAAGTTGTCATTCCGGCCGAATCCCGGATGGATGGGTCCAAAATCATGACCAGCGGGGAAAGTCAGTCATTGGCCAAAATGGATCTGAACCCCGTTGTCAAAAAATTTTATCTCGCGCTTTCCGCCCCCACCATGGAAGACAATGTGCCCGATGTGGAACGAATTACCCGGGAACTCAGGAAAGAATTGGGTTGGCACACCTTTGATATTCCTTTGGACTGCCTGCAAACCCTCTCTACAAAGCTGCGTGAAAATGACTGGAAAGTGACGGTGACGGTCGCCAGACACGGGGAAAATTATCGAATGTTGCGAATTGAACCCTTTGATACGGCCCGGTCCCACTATGGTTTGGCCGTGGACGTGGGGACTACCACCGTGGTGGCCCAGCTGCTCGATTTGAACACCGGTGCGGTGCTCGATGTGGAAGGGTGCCACAACAGTCAGGCCAGCTTTGGAGAAGACGTGATTTCTCGCGTCATATTTGCCTGCGGCAAAGGGGGACTGGACCCGGTTCAAAACGCGGTAGTCAAAAATATCAACAGTTTGATCGGCACGCTTGTCAAAAAAAGGGGAATTTCCCGTGAAGAGATCGAGGTGATTGTGGCGGCGGGCAACACCACCATGAGCCATCTGCTCCTGGGGTTGACGCCGTGCTACATCCGACTGGACCCCTATGTGCCCACAACCGATGAATTTCCCCAGATCCGGGCTTCCGAGATCGGTATTCGCATCAACCCCCGCGGCATACTGGAAGTCATGCCCTGTGTGGCCTCTTATGTGGGGGGGGATATCGTCGCGGGCGTACTGGCAAGCGGTATATCGGAACAGGAAGCGGTCAAATGCCTCATCGATATCGGCACCAACGGCGAAATTGCCATCGGCAACCGGGACTGGCTGGTGTGCTGTTCGGCGTCCGCGGGCCCGGCCTTTGAAGGTGGTGGAACCCGCTGCGGCATGCGGGCAACCGATGGCGCCATTGAAAAAGTGGTCATCGAAGACGGTGAACTGCACTATGAAACCATTGGGAACAAAAAGCCCCGTGGTATCTGTGGATCCGGTCTGATCGACTGCATTTACGAACTGGTAAGAAACAATATCATCGGTCAGGACGGTAAATTTGACCGGCAGAGAAAAGATCCCCGATTGAGTTCTGAAGACGGTATTCCCGGGTACATCATTGCGGATGCCGGGGAAACGGAAACAGGAGCCCATGTGGTCATCACCGAATCTGATATCGACAATCTCATCAAAAGCAAAGGGGCGGTATTCGCGGCCATTAAATCCCTCGTCGATTATATCGGTCTAGGATTTGATGTGATCGACACCTTGTATGTGGCCGGGGGATTCGGCAGTTTCCTGAACATTCCAAAAGCGGTGGCCATCGGTCTTTTGCCCGATATTCCCCTTGAGAAAATCAAATTCATCGGCAACAGTTCCCTTACCGGGGCACGGAGCTGCCTGCTGTCGGAAAATGCCTTTGAAACCTGCCTCAACATATCCAGATCCATGACCAATATCGAATTGTCCACCTATCAGCCTTTTACGAACGAATATATTGCCGCCCTTTTCCTGCCCCATACGGATGGTAAACTCTTTCCGTCGGTCAATTACGCCAAAAGATGAAAACCGGGAGGTGAAAATGGATGATCATGAAATCAAACAAATCCTGGAGGGATGCGAGTTCTTCAAAGGTCTTGAAGAACCCTATATCGAGAGCGTCGCCGGTCTTTGTCAGGTCCGAAATTATGAACCGGGGGAATATGTGTTCTCTCAAGGGGACTTTGGGGAGTATCTCTATGTGATCGCCGAAGGGAACGTGACGCTTGAAAGGTCCATGGACCTCGGCTCCCGCAAAGGAAACGCCGTCATAGGGCTTCTGGGAAAAGGACGGGTCATGGGATGTTGGTCGACCCTTCTCGGGCAGCCCCACAATCTCATGAGTTCCGCCGTGTGCCAAAAACCCACGACGGTGCTGCGCATCAAAGGAAGGAACCTGAGAGCCATAATGACGGAAAACCACGACCTGGGATTCAGCGTGATGGAAAGCCTCTGTTTTCTGCTTCGAGACCGGCTTCACGGTGCGCTGGGTGCCATGGAGAAGATTTGATAAAGAAGCTCATAGCTCATGGCTCATGGTTCCTGGTTGTCAATCAGGCGCCATCAGCTATCAGCCATGAGCCAATTTATGGAGAACCCGGTGGAAGACGAGATTCGTGCTCAGGAAGCGGCCATGCTGGAGGACATCAGAGGTCGGCTTCAGGAATTTGAAAAAGATAGAAAAAACCTTATCCCCATGCTTCAGATGATTCAGGAACGGCATGCCTTTCTGTCCTCCGATGCCCTTCAACTGGTGGCTGATGCCCTTGAACTGGCGCTTTGCGAGGTATATGGGGTGGCGACCTTCTACAACCAGTTCCGGTTTCATCCGCCGGGAAAACACCACATGAAGGTGTGTCTGGGGACCGCCTGTCATGTGCGGGGGGGCGACATCATTCTGGAGAATTTCGAACGAAAGCTGGGAATCGGTCATGGGGAAACCACTCCGGACCGGGAATTCAGCATTGAACGGGTAGCCTGCGTCGGGTGTTGTGCCCTGGCGCCGGTGGTGATTGTGGATGAGACGGCACACGGCCATGTGGCGCCCAGCAAGGTGGAAGGGTTGATCCTGGGGTTTCAGATCGAAAAGGAAAAAGAGGCGCGGGAAAAACAGGAAAATGGATCCCAACAATAAAGCGAATATCGAGAAGGCCTTTGCCCCCATTCGCGAAAAGGCCGGTGAAAAGCGAAAAGCGCTGGATAATGCTGCCGGTCCTGTCATTCATATCGGCATGGCCACCTGCGGGATTGCTTCCGGGGCGCTGGAGACCAAATCGGCCTTTGAGGAGACCCTGGCCGAGCGGAACATTGAGGCCCGCATCCACCCGGTGGGATGCATCGGTCACTGCTATGCGGAACCGGTTGTGATTATTGAAAATCCCGATTTCCCTGCCATAATGTACCACCAGGTGACCCCGGGAAAAGCCCGAATGCTGGTGAAATCCTTCCTGGAGCAAGGGGACCCGCTTTTCGAATATCTCATGGGGGCCATGGTTGAAAACGACATGATTCCCCAGGTCTGGGACTTTCCGCGGTTTAACATGGAAAAGCGCCTGGTCATGGAAAAATGCGGCCGGGTGGATCCGGAGGAGATCGACGATTATCTGGCTCATGGGGGATACGGGGCCCTGGTCAAAGCCCTGCAATCCTCCCCTGAAAAAATTATTGAAGAGGTTAAGAGGTCCGGTCTGCGGGGGAGAGGCGGCGCGGGGTTTCCCACGGGGATGAAATGGGACTTGGCGGCAAAGGCCGGGAGCGCCCTGAAAACCGTCATCTGCAATGCCGACGAAGGGGATCCCGGGGCCTATATGGACCGAACCATACTGGAAAGCAACCCACACCAGGTGCTGGAAGGGATCATTATCTGCGCCCGTGCGGTCGGTGCGCAAAAAGCGATGGTGTATGTGAGAGCGGAATATCCCCTGGCCGTCAAAATGGTCACCCGGGCCATAAACCAGGCCAAGGAAATGGGGCTTCTGGGGGACCGGATCCTGGGCAGCCCCTTCAGCCTGGACATTGAGGTTTTTCAGGGTTCCGGGGCCTTTGTATGCGGCGAGGAAACGGCACTGATTCAGTCCATCGAAGGGCGGCGCGGCATGCCCACCTACCGTCCCCCTTTTCCCGTTCAAAAGGGGCTCTGGGGGCAGCCCACGGTCATTAACAATGTCAAAACCTTTGCAACGGTTCCTTTTCTGGTGACCCATGGCGCGGCGCGGTTTCGTGAAGTGGGAACGGAAAAAAGCCCGGGAACCGCCATTTTTTCCGTGGTGGGCAATGTGCGCCACGCCGGCCTGGTGGAAATCCCCATGGGTGTGGACCTGCGCACCCTGGTTTTTGATACCTGCGGGGGTATTCCCAACAAAAAGGCTTTCAAAGCGGTTCAGATCGGCGGGCCTTCAGGAGGGTGTCTGCCATCGGAGTTCCTGGACACCCCCATCGATTTCGACTCCCTAACCGAAGCCGGGGCCATGATGGGTTCCGGTGGCATGGTGGTCATGGACGAGGACACCTGTATGGTGGATGTGGCCCGTTATTTTCTGGATTTCACCCAGAAGGAATCGTGCGGCAAGTGTACCTTTTGCCGGGTGGGCACCCACCATCTGCTGGAAATTCTGGTTCGCATCACCAAGGGGGAAGGGCGCGAGGGAGACCTGGAAATTCTGGAAGCCTTAAGCGAAGACATCAAGGCAGGATCCCTTTGCGGCCTGGGAAAGACGGCCCCCAATCCGGTGTTGACTTCCCTTAAATATTTCCGGGACGAATATGAGGCCCACATCAAGGAAAAACGGTGTCCGGCCTGTATGTGCCGCGAACTGACGGCCTTTTATATTGATCTGGACAAGTGCGCCCGGGGCTGCGATGCATGCGTCGGGTGCTGTCCCGTGGAAGCCATCTTTACCACCCCGAACCGGAAAAAAGGGATCGATCAGACCCTTTGCGTCAAGTGTGGTGAATGTGTTACAGCCTGCCCTCCGGAATATGATGCGGTTGTGAAAGTGTCGCCGCCGCATTTGGCGCCCATTGTGGAACGCCCGGCGGAGGAAGCGAAAAGTTAAAAGAGTATTATCATGATCAAAATCAGTGTGGACAACAAAGAAATAGAAGCGAAGGAAGGGGCCAATCTGCTCAAGACTTGCCTTCTAAATGACATCTATATTCCCAACCTCTGCTACCTGGACACGCTGGAACATCCTCCCGCTTCCTGCCGACTCTGTTTTGTGGAAATCGAAGGCCGTCACGGGCCGGTCCCCTCCTGCCAGATAGAAGTTTTTGAGAATATGGTGGTCAAAACCGACACGCCGGCGGTGCGACGGTTGCAACGGACGGCCCTGGAGCTGCTGTTATCCGTGCACCATGTGGACTGCGGCCATTGTCCCGCCAACAAAAAGTGCGAACTTCAGAGGATCGCCCGTTTTCTGAAAGTGGGGCTTAAGCCCAAACGCCTGGAGGGTTTCCTGAAAGATCAGGAAACAATGGATGATCATCCGTTTCTGAATCACCATCCCAACCGGTGCGTTCTCTGCGGCAAATGCATTTATGTCTGTCGCGAGGCCCACGGCACGCCTTTAATGGATTTTGCCGACCGGGGATTTAAGACGCTCATCCGGTTTTATGGAGGAAAAGGATCAAATCCGTTTCCCTGCAACCAATGCCGGCGCTGTATTGAAATCTGCCCCGTGGGGGCCATCTCGGCGAAAGGACAGACCGAGACGGCCAAATCTTGAAAGGCAACCCCCAGTTTACTCCGTATCGAAACGTGAAGGATGCCGTTTTTTATACTTGTGGATCTTTCTAACGTTTTGGTATAGTTTAGAGAATTGGGATATATTGAAGGATAACATTACAAACGAGACGATACCCGAGTTGATATTCCGAGGATTATTTTTTTGAGTATGACGAAGAGTTTGGGCAAAAGGGCATTCTCGGACAACCTCCTGGAGCCTTTTCCTATAAGAAATGAGATTTAAGGTATGGTACAATTCGAATGGGACTCTGCCAAAGCAAAGATGAACCTGAGTAAACACAGCATTTCTTTTCGGGAGGCTGCTACTGTCTTGCGGGACCCGTTGAGTATCACTATTTTTGATCCGGATCATTCCGATGAGGAAGATCGGTTCATAACCTTTGGATTCTCCACTGCGGGTAGGCTCCTGATGGTAGCCCATGCTGAACGTGGAGAGAGAATCCGTATCATAAGCGCACGACGGCTTACCCGTGCAGAGCGAGGGGCATATGAAGAAGAAATCCAAAGACGACAAAGGTGACGATCTACGTCTTGAATATGATCTCAGTGAATTGCTCAAAGATGGTGTCCAAGGCAAATACGCAGACCGTTTCCAGGAAGGTACCAATTTGGTTCTATTGGACAGTGATGTAATGGAGACCTTTCCAAATGATAAGGCTGTAAACGAGGCCCTTCGCTTGGTAATTAAGTTGACAAAGCTGACAACGTCCAAAAAGAAGAGCACACCAAACAAAGGGGCATATTCTCCGACGTAAAGAAGGCGAACCAGGCGCTTGAATGCTTCCCTTGTTGAAGATAGGCAATCTCTCACTCAAAAATCACCTCATCATGGCCCCCATGGCGGGCATCACCAACCCGCCGTTTCGTTTGATCGCCAAACGACTGGGGGCCGGCCTTGTGGTCACCGAGATGGTCAGTGCCGTGGGGCTTTCCCGGAACCACGAAAAAACATTGCGATACCTTAAGGGCGATCCGGAGGAAAAACCCCTTTCAGTACAGATATTCGGCGCGGAACCACAGATTATGGCCATTGCGGCTGAAACGGCCATTGAAAGGGGCGCCGACATGGTGGACATCAATATGGGGTGTCCCGCCAGAAAGGTGGTCAAGAACGGCTCCGGCGGGGGCTTACTTCGAAACCCGGCCGCGGTGCAAAAAATGGTGACGGCCGTCCGAAAAGCCTGCACGGTCCCGTTAACCGTGAAAATACGGGCCGGGTGGTCGGCCGGGGAAGCTAATTTTCGTGAAATCGCCGGCATTATAGCGGATTGCGGTGCCGATGCCGTCACCGTCCACCCCAGGTTTGTCAACCAGGGGTTCTCCGGCCATGCGGATTGGCGGATCATCAAGGAGATAAAAGAGAAATTAAGCATTCCCGTCATCGGCAACGGCGATGTGTTTAAACCGGAACTGGCCCTTCAAATGCGAGCGGAAACGGGATGTGACGGGGTGATGATCGGCCGGGGGGCCCTGGGGAACCCTTGGATTTTCAGGCAGATTCTGGATCTCGAAAAAGGCCTTGAAGCACATCCGCCTGAACTCTCCGAGAGAAAAGAAGTCATCCTTTCCCATTTCACCCATCTCTCACAAATAATTGGTGAAGACAGAGCCTCTAAATTGATGCGCGGCCAACTTTTGTGGTATACGAAGGGGCTGCCCCACAGCAGCCGGTTTCGCGGTGCCTTTACCGGTATCAGGGATGTCCATACCATGATGGCGACACTGGGCCGGTATTTTGAGACGCTTATGGAAAACCAGGAAAATGTCAGGAGATAACGCACAATGAAAGTGATCTTGGCCAAGACAGCGGGTTTCTGCATGGGCGTGCGGCGTGCCATGGAAATGGTCATGGCGGAATCCAACAAAAAGGAAGGCCCCCTGTTTACCTTTGGACCGCTTATTCACAACAAACAGGTGCTGGACCTCCTTGAGGCCAAAGGCATAAAAGCCACTGATGACACCACGGGGCTGAGCGCCGGCCGAATCCTGATCCGAGCCCATGGCATTCCGCCCCGGCAACGGGAGATGCTACAGAATTCGGGACTCAAAGTCATTGATGCCACCTGCCCCAAGGTCACCCGTGTACAGGCCATTATTCGGCACCAGTCCAACAAGGACCGTTCCACCATCATCGTGGGCGATAAAGACCACGCAGAGGTGATCGGCCTGATGGGCTACAGCAAGAACCCCGCCCACCTCATCGAGAAGAAATCGGATGTGGCAAATCTTCCGCAACTGGAACGCCCCTTTGTGGTGGCCCAAACCACCCAGGATGCTGAAGACTTCAAGGAAATCGTCGCTGCTCTGCAGGTAAGGTTTCCGGATATTCAGGTGTTTGACACCATCTGTGATGCCACCCATGAACGCCAGGCGGAAGTGCGCACTTTCAAAAGCCAGGTGGAAGGGGTGGTTGTGGTGGGCGGTTATCACAGTGCCAACACCCAGCGGCTGGCCAAGATCTCCGAAGAAGAACATCTTCCCACCTTTCACGTGGAAACGGAAAAAGAACTGCCCCGCGAGGCCCTTTCCCGAATGAAGATCATCGGTCTTACGGCCGGCGCTTCCACCCCTCACTGGCTCATCAAAAACGTCATGCAGGAAATTGAAGCCATTCAAGCCGAGAGGGAAACGCCTTTCGTCCACGGGGTCAGGCTGGTTTTTCGGTTTCTGATGCTCAGCAACCTGGCCGCAGCGGTGGGCGCCTTCAGTTTTGCCGGTGCGGTTATGCATCTTGCGGGTGGAAGGACGGGACTGGTATTCCCTTTGATGGCAACCCTTTACATTTATGCCATGCATGTTTTTAACCGATTTCTGGACAAAGGCGCGGCCTCCTATAACGACCCTGACCGGGCCGCTTTTCAAAGGGAGCACAAACCGTTGTTAATCCTCATGGGGTCCCTTGCCATGGGCACCGCTCTGATATTATCCATCATTGCGGGATTTGGCACGTTTATGGCTTTGGTGGGCTTGAGTCTCCTGGGAGTCGTTTACAGCATCCCGTTGATTCCCGAAGGGGCTGGAAATCGTTACCGATTTGTCAAAATCAAAGACATTCCCGGTTCCCGAAGTCTGTCCGAAGCACTTGCCTGGGTAGCCGTCATGGTGTTTCTGCCCCTTTTCAGTCATTCATCGGATTCCCTTATCATTGTCTTCGTTACCGCCATTGTTGTCTTTTCGTTCAGTTACGCCAGGGCCATCCTTTTCAGCTTGTTTCAGCTTCAGGGTGACCTGATGGTGGGCACGGAGACCTTGCCCATCACACTGGGTGAAAAAAGGACGATTTCGCTTTTTAAGAAAATCCTTTTGGGCACGGCTCTCCTACTGGTATTCAGCAGCATTTCGGGTCTGGTCAGTCCCATTTTTTTCATGATGCTCATCCCTCTTTTGACCCTGCTTTTGTGTCTGTACACTTATGAAAAGCAATGGCTTTCCCCCGGAATTGTTCTGGAAGGTCTGGTGGAAGGCAACTTCCTGTTGGCAGGGATTGTTGTTTTGATGTAGACCATCTGAAAATGGCAGCCATAAGCGTTATTATTCCGACTTTCAACCGTGCCGCAAAGGTGGTCCGCGCAATTTCGTCGGTCCTCTATCAGCGATTTAGAGACTATGAACTCATCGTTGTGGATGATGGGTCCACGGACGAAATTGAAAAAATGCTGCACCCGTTTAAAGGCCGCATCCGGTATGTGGTTCACAGGGTCAATCAAGGGGTTTCGGCGGCACGAAATACAGGGATTGCAGCGTCTACGGCCCCATTGATCGCTTTCCTCGATTCAGATGACTATTGGCTTCCTGAAAAACTGGGAGTACAAACGGCATTTTTTGATAAAAACCCCGATGCCGTCATCTGCCAGACAGAGGAGACGTGGATCAGAAACGGGAAACGCGTCAATCCGGGAAAGCGGCATTTGAAACCTTCCGGCAACATCTTTGAACCTTCACTGGCGCTTTGTCTGGTAAGCCCCTCAGCGGTGATGCTCAAACGAGCGCTTCTTGAGGAAGTCGGCGTGTTTGATGAAGATCTGCCGGCCTGTGAAGATTACGATCTGTGGCTGCGGATTGCCTGCCGTTACCCGGTATATCTGATTCGGCAAAGCCTCGTCATCAAAGAAGGCGGCCACCCGGATCAGTTGTCCGGCCGCTATAAGGGGATGGACCGATTCAGGATCAAGGCACTGGTGAAATTGCTTCGGACAGGCCCGCTTAATGCATTACAGAAAAAAGCCGTATTGGAACAACTTTCCCGAAAATGCCACATCTACGGAACCGGTTGCCTGAAACGGGGCAAAAAAAATGAGGCGTCCTATTACCTTGAACTTCCATCAAAATTTAATTCACACACAGGTTAAAAACCCATGTTGTTGACCCTGCTGACCCTTCTGGGAGCCTCTTTGTGGTTCATCATGCTCCTGCTGCCCTGGCGGCCGTGGTCCACCCGGGAATTCCTGAATGGCGAGCCGGATGGCAATAGCGAAGATTTGGGCGATATCACGGTGCTGATTCCGGCAAGAAATGAGGCAAAGTTCATTCAGACCACACTGGCAGGTATCAAAGCGCAAGGAATAAATGTCAAGGTGATCCTGGTGGACGATCAATCAGAGGACGAAACAGCGGTCTTGGCCGGGAAAGTGCTCGACACCCGGCTTAAAATTGTTTCGGGCAGGCCCCTTCCCGACGGGTGGAGCGGTAAATTGTGGGCGCTTCACCAGGGATTTCAACAGGTGGAAACACCCCTTGTTCTTCTGCTGGATGCGGATATCGAGCTTCAATCGGGCATTCTTTCAGGACTTCGCCGGAAAATGTTGAAAGAAGACGTCCATCTGCTTTCCCTGATGGCATTTCTTCGCATGGTTTCCCCTTGGGAGAAACTGCTGATGCCGGCTTTTATCTACTTTTTCAAGTTGCTCTACCCGTTTCGGCTTTCCAATTCAGCACACCCCTGGGTGGCCGCCGCCGCCGGCGGTTGCATTCTGATGAAAACCCGTATGCTCAAAGCCATGGGCGGGTTCGAAGCCATACGGGGAGAGCTGATCGATGACTGCGCGCTGGCACGACAGGTTAAGCGGATGGGCGGCCGCACCTGGATCGGACTAACCCACTCCACCAAAAGCCTTCGTGCCTATGATCGACTCGGGGTAATCTGGCGCATGGTGGCCAGGACCGCCTTTCATCAACTGCGCTACTCCACCACCCTGCTGTTGCTGTTGACCGGCGTCATGACCCTCATGTTCGGCATCCCCGTCGTCGGACTCTTTTTTCCATCCTTCAGCGCCGGGATTTTAGCTGTCTTCGGCCTCCTGTTTATGGTGCTGGGCTACATACCCACTTTGAGGTTTTACCGTTTGAACTGGAAATGGGCCTTTTTCATGCCGCTGATCGGGATGCTTTTTCTGGCCATGACCTGGACGTCAGCTATCCGTTACTGGCAAGGGAAGGGGGCGGAATGGAAAGGAAGGGCCTATTTGTAATTGCGGATCGCGGATTACCGTCTTGACACGAACCACCGGTTTTCCTACACTTCTCCAACAAACCGGAAGGGCTGATCGCGAAGGCTTTTTCCGAATTCAACCCTTTTATCTCGCAATCAAAATGGATATAGCATCCCTGATCAAAAACCTGGGGCTGCGAACAGCCAGGATCGCATGAACCGCCCTTCCAAAAAACGGGAATACATCGCCCTGCGTATACTCTGGCGCCTGGTGCACCATTACCCCGTTATCCTCATATTGTCCGGGCTGGCCGTAGCCCTGATTTCGGCGTGGGGTGCCACTTATTTTCTACACCTCAACAGTAATCAGGACAGTCTCGTCTCACCATCGGTCCCCTTTCAAAAACGGTATCTGGAGAATCTCAAGAATTTTGGCGACCAGGAATATCTTTTCGTGGTCATACAGACCGGCGGAACCAAAGAGGGAAAAATGCGGGCCGCCCAATTCGCCGAACGCCTCAATGCCCGTCTGCAAAAATATCCGGACCTGGTTCAGGCGGTCTATTATCGTGTTTCGCCTGACGATCTGGGAAATGGCGTGCTCCTTTTTGCTTCGCCGGAAGAAGCCCGAACGCTCACGCACATCATCTCTTTTATAGCCCCCTATCTGGATCAATGGTTTAAAGACGGTTCTCTGACGGGCCTTTTCAACATCATGGCGGATCTGTTGGGTGGCGCGGGGCCAACCCGCAATAAGGGAGACATTCGGAAAACAACCGGGATGGCGGACATGGACCCGGCCCTCCTGGGGAAAGCACTCGGATTTTTAAAAAATTTCCTCATGAAAGTGGATAAGGCGGCATCGGGTAAAAAGCTTGACGGTTCGTTGTTCGATCTTACAAAGGGTCAGGGGGAGTATTTCTTTACCAGGTCGGGACGACTCCTGGTCATGCGTATCCTGCCAATCAAAAATTTCGGTGTTCTGGATGTGATCGGCAAACCGCTTGCGGCGGTGCGAGGCGCCATTGAAGCCACTCGCGCGGAATTCCCCGGCCTGCAGGTGGGGCTGACCGGACGGCCGGCGCTGCAGGCAGACGAAATGGAGACCACGAACCGGGACATGACGAGGGCTGCCGTCATTTCGGTAATCTGCATCGGCATCTTGTTCATGATTGTCCTGCATGGGTGGTTGAGGCCGTTTCTGGTACTGTTTTCACTGGCGATGGCCACGGCGTGGACCTTCGGATTTGCCACGGTTACCGTTGGAGAACTAAACCTGCTATCCGTGATTTTTGCCCTGGTGCTGGTGGGCATCGGTGTCGATTTCGGTATTCACGTGGTGATGCGGTACGTGGAAGCGCACGGCAAGGGCCTCGGTGTGGAAGATGCCGTTCAAGCATCTTTGTTCCGGACCGGTCCGGGCGTGATTCTGGGCGCCCTCACGTCGGTGTGCGCTTTTTACTCGGTCCTAGGGTCTGATTTCATTGGTCTGGGACAATTGGGACTCATTGGCGGTACCGGGGTGCTTTTCTGCCTGGTAGCCATGATGGTTCTGCTTCCCGCCATGCTGCTGTTGGCCGGGAAGAAAAGGCTTTTTCCTTCTTCAATGCCCAGAATAATGGCCATGCCGCTGCTGGAGCGTTTTTTTAAGTATCCCAAGGGAGTGCTCGCATTTCTGCTGGTTTTGACGCTTCTGGCCCTTCCTGGAATTTTCAAGGTTCAGTTCAATTACAATCTGCTGGAGCTTCAGGCCAGGGGGCTTGAATCCGTGGAATACGAAAGGCTACTGGTTGAAACCGCCGATGAATCCACCTGGTATGCCATTATTACCGCCGGGACATTGGAACAGGTGAGAGCGTTAACGAAAAAACTCATGGCCATCCCCGCCGTCGGTCGGGTGGAGAGCGTTCTTGATTTTATTCCCAACCGGCAGGAAGAAAAATCAGCGCAGTATGGTGAGACGGCCGGGGCCCTTGAAAAAATACCGGATCAACTGCCGCCCGAAAGTCCAGTCGACCGAACAAGGCTCAAAACGGCGCTTCTCCATTTACGCACCTCCCTGGAAAACCTGGAAGAAAAACTCTTTGTTGCAGGGGCCGGGCAGGAAATTGCACTTGTGGGGGAAAATATGGACGCCGTGGATTCGGCTGTCGAACAGCTGGATCAATATCCGGAACGGATGAGCCCTCTCCAAAATCTGGAAAAGTCGTTGCGGCGGGATATGGTCACATCCCTCAAGCAGTTGAAACAATGGCTAAGCGCAAAAACGGTCACGCCGGAAAACCTTCCTGCGGGTTTGCGGGATCTATATGTGGGAAAGGACGGACGATTTCAAATCAAGGTAAGTCCCAAGGGGGACATATGGAATTTTGACGCCCTGGGACACTTTGTGGCGGACCTGCGAAAGGTGGACCCTCACGTGAGCGGCGTTCCCGTCGGGGTTTATGAATCGGCGCGGCTGATGCACCGTACCTTTCTCCAAGCGGCAGCCCTGACCGTCGTGCTGGTTTGCCTGATACTGTGGGCTTATTCCCGTTCGGTGCGATATGTGGTGCTTGCTATTTTACCTTTGGGCATTAGTATGTTATGGCTGCTGGAGTTGATGGGTTGGCTGGGGCTCGATTTCAATCTCGCCAATTTCTTTGCCATACCCATACTCATTGCCATCGGAGTGGACGGCGGGGTTCACTTCCTGGCCCGTTGGCGGGAAATTGAGCCGTTGCTTGCCGACCGTCCTGTCCAGTCAGGGGTTGGCGGACTTTTTTATACGGGCACCCCAACCGCCGTGGCGCTCAGTTTTACCACGACCATGATCGGTTTCGGCGGCCTTTTATTCGCACACCACCGGGGGATGGCCAGTCTGGGCGCCATCATGGTTTTGGGTTCTCTGATGGGCATGCTGGCGTGTCTGTTTGTTTTGCCCCCCATCCTGAAGCTGATGGGGCGTTTTACAGGGAAACATAGGGATTAGTAAAATGTACATGAGAGGATCACCATGAAAAAATATTGGATTAGCGTTCTTTTATTTACCCTGTTTTTCTGCTTTGACAATGGGTATGTTGAGGCGGAAAGTCTCGATTTCGCCGTGATCCAGCCGGGTCAGCCGGGAACGGAAGCGGAAGCGCGGCCGGTGATGGATGCGTTGGCTGATTACTTTCAAAGGAAATTGGGACCGGGGATAACGATTAAAGGGCGCTATTTTAACCAGCTGGAACCTGCACTGACATTTTTGAAAACATCGCCTCCAGCGTGGGGAATTGTTCAACTGGGCGTATACGCCGGGCATGCCGGCAATTTTAAAATGACCCCCATGGCCGCCACCCGGCCCGGCGGATTTACAAAAGATGTCTGGCGATTGATAGCCGGTCAGGACGCCGTATCAAAATGGCGGAACTTAAAGGGGAACGTCAGTGGAAACATGCTCTTTGAAACGAAATCCGCGGCCTGTCTGCTGTTTGGAATGCCATATGAAGGGCTGCCGTTTACCCTTGAAGGGACCTTTCGCCCCTTGCGGGATACGCGATCGGTTGTAAAAGGAAAAATTGCGGGAGTCGTGCTGGACCGGGTTCAGTATGAGACGGTCAAGACCATGTCCCTGGGCAGTAAAATCAAGGTATTGCATACCTCCCGTGAACTACCCACCAGCCCGGTGGTATGGTTCGGCACCCCCAACGGCACAACGAAAAAACTCGCCGGCCTGCTCCTGGGCATGAAGGAAGACCCAAATGCCGAAAAACTTCTGGCCCTTTTACAGACCGACGGTTTCGGCCCTGCGGATCCGGATCTGGCCAAATTCCATTTGGATGGAAAAACGGATGCTTGTTTTACGCCATAGTCTCTGGATTCTGTTTCTGTTACTGACCGCCTGCGCCCAAAGCCGGGATATGACCCTGCATGAAACGGCAGCTCCAAAAGTCCCCGGCGTGCCTGAAGAATTCCTGTTGCGGTCCCCTTGCACGCCGGAACAGATATTGTCTCTCGATGAGCAGCGTGAGCAGAACCCTGAAGCGGCCGTTCAGGCTGCCCGCTGCTATGCCGTGCCGGCTAGGGAAGGAAAAAGCAGTTCGGTGCGGCTCGAAAACGCCGTGAAAGGACGGAAATTGGCTGAAACAGCTGTTTTACATGATCCAAAAAATGCCGCCGCCCACTATCTCGCTGCCTACCTGGCCGGTCTGGAAGCGGAAAACGACACCCTCAGAGGGTTGTCACTGGTACCGGTTATTGAGCGCGGCGCCATGGCGGCTTCCCGTCTGGACCCAGCCCTGGATCATGGAGGTCCGGACCGAATGCTGGGGGAGCTCTATCTGCGGGCACCTGACCCTCCGGTAAGCATCGGGGATCTGGACAAGGCCATTTTGCATTACCAGCGGGCTGTTTTGCAGGACCCCGATTTTGTTGAAAATCGACTGGGACTGGCGGAAGCTTACCTTGAAAACGAAGATCGGGAAGACGCCTGCGACCAGCTTCAACAGATTTTGACCCGTATGCCTCCCTGCAGTGGATGGGAACGCAGTTTGAAAAAGACCACGGATCTAATGAAGCGGCTCTGTGGAATGAAAACACACGGTAATTAAACATAAGGAGTTGTATTAATTGGGAATACCACTTATTCAAAAGGTGCGTGTCGGCGCTTATGTCGGAAAAAAACGGTTCGGTTCAAACGGCAATGGGCGATTTTCTCTGGCACTGATGCTGGAACCTCTTTTTCGCTGCAACCTGGCATGCATAGGTTGCGGAAAAATCTCTTACCCGGAGGAAATCCTTAAAAAACGGATGAGCCCGGAAGAGTGCATGGGCGCAATAGAAGAGTGCGGCGCTCCCGTGGTCTGCATCGCAGGCGGGGAACCTCTCCTGCATCCACAGATTTCTGAAATTACCGAGGGTCTTGTGGCCCGGAAAAAATTTGTGTACCTGTGTACCAATGCCCTTCTGGTTCAAAAACGGATTCATGAATTTACGCCCAGTCCTTACCTCACATTCAATGTTCACCTGGACGCGCTCAAGGATCACCATGATGCAAGGGTGGGCCGCAAAGGGGTATTTGAAAATGCCGTAAAGGCCATTGGGCTCCTGGTCTCCCAGGGGTTTCGGGTCACCACCAACACCACCCTGTTTAAGGGAGAAACTGCCGAAAGCGCAGGACAATTATTTGACCTTCTGGCATCTCTTCAGGTGGAGGCCATGACCATCGCTTCCGCCTTTAGGTATGAAAACGCGCCGGACCAGGAACATTTTTTCAACCGGGATGAAGCGATCCAACTGTTTCGATCCATCTTTCTTGCGGGAAGAGGGAGGAACTGGCGTTTTAACCACAGTGCCCTCTACCTGGATTTCCTGGAAGGGAACCAGAACTACGCCTGCACCCCCTGGGGGAACCCCACACGCAATATTTTCGGATGGCAGAAACCCTGCTACCTTATTGATGATGGCTATGAGCCTACTTACCGAGACTTAATGAAAAATACCGAATGGTCAAAATACGGCGCGGGCCGGGATTCACGATGCACCCATTGCATGCTTCACAGCGGGTTTGAACCGACAGCGGTTATTGATTCAGCCAGAAATCCCTTGAAGGCTTTGCGGGTGCATCTGCGCCGCAACCGACCTTAACGGCAGTTATCGTGCCTGCCCGTAACAGGAGAAAGAAAATGGAAGACGGAATGCATTATGAAGGTAACTGCATCAGACCCCCCAGTGAGGCTTACAGTATTCTGCTCCAGGTAACGCTGGGATGCTCACACAACAAATGCACTTTCTGCGGCACCTATACCGACAAACGGTTCACCATAAAGGACGATAAGATCATCCTCGCGGATATTCTGTTTGCTTCGAAATACATGAAACGGCAGGACCGGGTTTTTCTCATGGATGGGGATGCACTGATTATCCCCCATAAGCGGCTCATGTGGATACTGGACCGCATTCGCGAGCACCTTCCCTGGGTAAAACGGGTGGGCGCCTACGCAAACGCTAAGGGTATCAAAATGAAAAGTGCGGAAGAATTGAAAGCCCTTCGGGAAAACGGCCTGGGCATCCTGTATCTGGGTGTGGAAACCGGCGATGATGACTTGCTCAAGAAGATTCGTAAGGGATCGACGGCTCAGAATCTCATCAACATGGGACAAAAGGTTCGCGAGGCGGGTATCAAACTCTCCGTTACGGTATTACTGGGCATTGCGGGAAATAATCCGGACCTTTCCCTTCGACATGCCAGAGCTACCGGTGAAGTGCTGAGCGCCATGGATCCCAATTACGTGGGGGCCCTCACGGTGATGCTGATCCCGGGAACACCGCTCTATGAAGAATACAAACGGGGCGAGTTTCAGTTGCTCAACGAAGCGGAAACCCTGGTGGAACTGCGGGAGATGATTGCCCACACCCATCTTTCAAGGGGCATGTTTTTCTCCAATCATGCTTCCAACTACCTGCCCATCAAAGCACGGCTCCCCAAAGGCAAGGATGCGGCACTGGCACAGATCGACAGCGCCCTGGCAGGGAACATCAAGCTTCGGCCGGAGTGGTCCAGAGCCCTTTAACGTTCAAAAAAGGGAAACCGCTAGAACAGATCGCCCGGATCACAATCATTGCGAATGCCCAGACGCGTGAGCACAAAATCGTATTTGACCGGGTCTTCCGGTGCGAAACGCCGGAACGCGTCCGTGATTTCCATGGCGGTTTTCAGGTTTCCCTGTCTTCTTTCCGTCATGCCGAGCCGGGCACCGATACGGTGCATGTGAGTATCCAGCGGTACGATGAGCTTGCTGGGACTTACCCCATGCCAGCCTCCCGGATCCACCGCATCGTTTCTCACCACCCAGCGCAGAAAAAGGTGCAGCCTTTTACAGGCACTTCCTCTTTCCGGCAGTGGCAGAAGCGTGTTGGCGGTATTTTTGCCGGATTTTAGCAACTCATTCACCAGAAAACAGAGTGGTTCGTAAACGGTCTCCTGTTGATCCCCATGGCCCTTCATGAAACAATTGTGCAGTGAACCGAAGCGCCGGCAGACATCTCTCACGCCCCGCAGAAGATCGATCAGATCTTCCGCCGCCGTAAAGCGGTGTTTGAATCCCGCAAAAGTCTCTTGAAGCATTGCGTCGGTGGATGACAAAAGAAAGTCACGGGGGGAAGTGCCCATCTGCTCCAGCACCACGGAAACACTTTTAAGAATCTGGGCCACCCGCCCATAAGCCAGTGAAGAAGCGATAAGCCCCACAATTTCGCGGTCCCTTTCTTCGTTATAAAGATACAGAAACTCCAAAGGGTCCGGGTGAACCCATTGACGGTTTTGGTAGCGGGAAAAGAGCGTTTCCAGTTTTTCTCTATTTGCGGGCATTTGCTGACTTTGGGCGATCAGAACATCCCGGCAGGGCGTTTCTGAAGGCTGTATTTTCTGATTTCCATATGGACGTACGACATGGATAAAGTGTATACTGTAAAGAATATGGCGTCAATGCTACAAGCAGCCAACGCACAACCTTTAAATTGCAAAAAGGGCAGACAACCATTCATAGCCAGACGAAATCGACCAAACGCTTTCAATCCGACGATCGACCGTTGTCTCCATGGGGACGCGAGGTTTGATAATGATGAAAACGCTTCCACCTGAATCCGAAACCGGCGCATTCATCAACTTTCTGCCTGAAGAGCTTCACGCGTCGTTTCTAAAACGGAAGGTCAAGTCATGGATGGAAGAACGGGCGTTTATTATTCGGGATCGGGATGAATCTCTCGTCTTCCAGCTGGGTCTTTCCTTTGTTGCGGCTTTTTTCTACCGGATTCCCCTCTCCATGGGACCGGTCGACTGCTTCAGTCTTCAAGCTTACGCGCTGGGACGATTCGGCGCCCAGTTTCTGGACGACGATGATCTGGCGTTGCTCAACGAAAAACTGAAGATTGGTCTTCTGGTGAGGGGCCACAAGCGGCAGATCCTTTTTACCTACAACGTTCTGGCTGAAGGGATGAAAAAACAGGTTTTCTACCGGACCCTCGACATTTTCAAACACGGTCTGGAAATGACGGACCAGCAGATCAACATCCTCATGTCGACCACTTAAAAACAGGACAGCGCCTATGGAGATTTCGCATAAGATCCTATTTTGATGAAAACAAGTCTGTCCTCTTCGAAGCATGATTCAAGTAAAGATTGGGTTGGGGAAAATTGAAGCTTCGTGTAATCTTATTGATTTTAGGGTTATTGGCTTTCTTAACAGCCTCCGCTGGCGGATATCTTTACTATTCCACCTTAAAAAACTCCGTAATAGATGAAGTTGAACTTCAGGCTACCTATCAGGCTGAAACAATAAAGGCACTTTTGTCCGCCTATCTGTCGAATAACCTAAACGCAGCGCGGGCTTTGGCTGGGCTCAAGGAAATTCAGAAGGCCATTATAAGCCCCGATGAAATCGCCTTGAGAGAAGCCAACCTTGTTTTAGACAACTTCAATGAGTCTTTCGGGACCAGTGTGTCATATCTCATGGATCAAAAAGGCAACACATTGGCGTCGAGCAATCGCAATGATTCGGTCAGCTTCGTTGGAAAAAATTATTCGTTCCGTCCTTACTTTCAAAAGGCTATCGGTGGAAACCCTTCCACATATATGGCTTTAGGCGTGACTTCAAAAAAGAGAGGTATTTATTACAGCTATCCCGTCTATGAAACCACTGAGAAAAGACCCATTGGTGTCGTCATATTGAAAACCTCGGCAGATGCAACGGAAAGAGAATTGTTACACACGCTCTCTTCTACCCCCGGGACCTATAAACTAATATCCGGGCCTCATGGCGTCATATTTATGTCTGACCACAAAAAATTCCTCTATCGGTTGTTATGGAAAATTACAGCTGGAGAAAGGATGAAGATTTCTGAATTGAAACAATTTGGAAAAGGACCATGGGAATGGGCGGGATTTGAAAAAAGAGATAAAAATCGTGTTTTTGATCAATCGGGCCGTGAATATCTTATGTTTCAAAAGGAAATTAAGGCGTTGCCTGGTTGGAAGGTCGTTCATCTAAGCAACCTCAAAACCATTTCAGAACGAGTTTCCGCCCCTTTCGTTAGAATAGTCGGTTACATAACCTTAATATTTTGCGCTCTCATCGGATTCTCGGTCTTTCTCTTGTATAGATCGGCAAAATCAGACATTACAAACCGTCTAAAGGCAGAGGAGGCGATGGGTGTTTCACAACAGCGTCTATCCCAAATAATCAATTTTCTTCCAGATGCTACAATGGTTATTGACATCGAAGGGAAGGTAATCGCCTGGAATCGAGCGATAGAAGACTTGACCGGTATTACATCAGAAAACATGTTGGGGAAAGGCAACTATGAGTATGCCGTCCCCTTCTATGGGAAGAGAAGACCGGTGTTAATAGACATGGTCGGCCAAATGAATTGCGAGATAGAAAAGGAGTATGAGTATATAAAAAGAGATGGAGAATCACTGGTTTCAGAAACACACGATGCCCTCGTTAAACCTGGTGGATTCCTGTGGAACAAGGCATCGCTGCTCTATGATAACGATGGGAAAGTTATAGGCGCTATTGAATCGATTCGTGATATTACCGAAAAAAAGGTCGCTGAGTTGGCGTTGCAGTCGAGTGAAGAGAAATACCGAACAATTCTCGAAAGCATGGAAGATGGGTATTTTGAAACTGATATACGTGGAAATTTGACATTTTTCAATGATTCATTGTGTAAAATCCTTGGATATTCAAAAGATGAATTAATGGGAATGAATAACCGGCAGTACACTGACGAAGAGAACGCCAAGTCCGTATATCAAACCTTCAATAGAGTATACCGTACTGGAAAAGCTGAAAAAGGCTTTTGTTGGACAATTATCGGAAAAGATGGCTCCCAAAAAATAGTAGAGGCTTCAGTATCACTAAAATGGGATTCAGAAAGAGTGCCAATAGGGTTTAGGGGTATTGTGCGAGATATTACCGAAAAGCAGAGACTTGAAACCCAACTCCAGCATGCGCAAAGGATGGAATCAATCGGTACTTTAGCTGGTGGCATATCCCATAATTTCAATAACATACTAATGGGTATTATGGGAAATGCGTCTTTGATGCGTATGGAGACCGATGCCGATCATCCGAATCATAAGAGGCTAATGAACATTGAAAAACTGGTTAAGAGTGGATCCAGGCTGACCGCTCAACTCCTTGGATATGCCAGGGAGGGAAATTATGAGGTCAGACCCATTAATCTTAACAAGTTGGTTTATGAGACGTCCGATACCTTTGGCATCACGAAAAAGGAGATTACAGTCCATCAGGAGCTTTCCGAACAGGCTTATGGTATAAAGGCAGACCAGGGTCAAATTGAACAGGTCCTGCTGAATCTCTATGTCAATGCCGCGGATGCTATGCCGAACGGAGGAGACCTATTCTTAAAAACATATAACGTTTCTGATAGGGATATTGCCGGCAAGCCTTACAGCGTTAAGCCTGGAAACTATGTACTGCTGACGGTTACGGATACCGGTGCAGGGATGGATGAAGAAACCAAGGCGCGGATTTTTGAGCCGTTCTTTACAACAAAGGGTCTTGCCAGCGGCACCGGTCTTGGGATGGCCTCTGTCTATGGTATTATTAAGAGCCATGGCGGATATATTGATGTTTATTCCAAGAAAGGGGAAGGAACGGTTTTCGGTATTTATTTGCCGGCTACCGAAAAAAAATTGGAAGAAAAAAAGGCATTGCCTGATGTGATCGTGAAGGGCAAAGAGACAGTCCTTTTGGTCGATGACGAAGAAATGGTATTATATTCCGGTGGGGATATGTTGAAATACCTGGGATATGAAGTTCTATTGGCCAAAAATGGTCAAGAGGCACTGGAACTATATAGAAAAAATCAACATAAGATTGACATGATTCTCCTTGACCTGATCATGCCGGTAATGAGTGGTGGGGAAACCTTTGACAGAATGAAAGAGATGAACCCAAAAATAAAGGTCCTCCTGTCAAGCGGATACAGCATAGAAGGAGAAGGAAAAGAAATGTTGAAAAGAGGTTGTGACGCATTTATCCAAAAGCCCTTCAAAATTGAGCAGCTTTCCCAGAAAATCAGGGAGATATTGGACAAGAAGTAGGCTCAGGCAGAAGTGTTACCTCAATGGGAGAGAAGGGATGCGTAGTAAAAAACGGTGGAGGGAGGTAGTGATTATGAGAAAGATGACAGTTCTTTTTGTGGTCTCTTTTTTTATCTGTCTACCAGTCCTGGCAAAGGGGAAGACGACGACGTGGGAGGGACCCAACCTTGGACCGATGGCGACCCGCATTAAGCAGGACCAGATCACGCGCGAAACACTTTCATTTAAGAAAATACAGCAAGCCGGAAAAGTGATTTTCACCACCCCGTTTAATAAACATGACGGGTATGGAGACGGCATTTTTGATCCGGAAGGAGAAAGCCCAAGAGACTTTGGAAATCGTCCCACGCTCCAAGGTAACGGCACATTCTTGCGTGTTAACGGGCTGGACGCCCAAACCTGTCTGGAGTGCCATTTCATATTGAAGAATTCAACAATTCCGGCTAAGTTCGGAATAGGCGGTGTTGCCGGTGCCAACGCCAATGCCGTGTTTATGCCGACTTTAATCGATGTGGCCGAGGAAAACCCGGGGGAAATTAATGGCCGATTCATCAACCCCCCTTTCCTGTTTGGTTCCGGTGGTGTGGAACTGCTGGCCAAGGAGATGACTGCGGATCTTCAAAAATTAAAGGAGGAGGCCCGTGACAACCCCGGAACATCCATCGAGCTCACAACAAAAGGCATTCGTTTTGGTAGAATCTACTATGACAACGAGGGCATAATCGATACAACAGGCGTAGAGGGTATAGATGATGATTTGGTCGTTCGACCTTTCGGTCGAAAGGGAGAATTCGCGACTGTTCGTGGTTTCGATGTGTTAGCAATGCAGTTTCATTTCGGTATGCAAACGGTTGAAGATGTGGGAGAGGATGTTGACGCTGATGGAGACAGGGTTTTCAACGAGATCTTAGTGGGTGAAATCTCAGCCCTCCATATCTTTAATACTACCCTTGATAGACCCATTATTGAAAAACATGGCAATGCTGAAAAAGAGGGTTTTCAGATATTTAAGCAGATTGGGTGTGCACTGTGTCACAGGCCGGTGCTCCACACAAAAAGCAGAGTGTTAACTTACAGCTTTCCAGAAATAGAGACAGATCCCGGAGCAAATGTTTTTTATTGGGTCGACCTGACGAAGAGGACCAATTTTCGGAGAAATAGGCAGGGGGGCATCATCGTACCGCTATTTTCTGATCTCAAGCGCCATGATCTGGGCAGTGCGATGGCAGAATCATTTGATATTCCTGATGAACCCACAAACCGTGAATTCATAACCGCCCGTCTCTGGGGAATTCGCGACACTGCACCCTATATGCATGACGGACGCGCGCAAACCATAACAGAAGCCGTCCGCATGCACGGCGAAGAGGCGGAACCTGTTCGCACCAATTTTGACAACTTGAACGATGATGATGAGGACAGAGTACTTGCCTTCCTCTACTCGCTATGCGCTCCAAAACTATCTGAAAGATGAAGCACTTTCGAGTGAATGACTTTTGCTGGACATCGGCCAGCCCTTCCAACGAAATCGGGAAAATTTCCGGGCTTAATGAATTTCGTTCGCGTCGGCAAAGCCCCCAAAATCACCATCAGTACCGAAATCACCCTTATACGGCCCCATTAAAGTGAAAAGCATTTTGGCGAATGGTCCGGGTAGGTTCAAGGGGGTGTCCAAAGGAGGGAATGTGAAATGTAAACAGGTTGTAACTTGGCGATTTTATTGGAGCCACCGTGCGGAGTCGAACCGCAGACATCCTCATTACGAGTGAGGTGCTCTACCAACTGAGCTACGGTGGCCCAAACCTCTTTGGAATTGAACACCGCAATATGGTTGTTTTTTTTGATCGTGTCAACTATTTATTTCGTATCATGATCAAAATGCCATTTCAGGCCGTAACTCGATGAAAGAGCAAAATGATGAAAACGCCCAAAGACTACATTGTATTTCCCCTGGATGTGCCCGACTACGATCAGGCCATGGGTTATGTGGAAACCCTGAAAGAATCTGTTGGCCTCTTTAAAGTGGGTCTGGAGCTGTTCATCTCGCAGGGCCCGAAAATCATCAAGGCCATTCGGGACGTGAGCAGTGCCGGGATCTTTCTGGATCTCAAGCTGCACGATATCCCTGTAACGGTAGAACGGGCTTTCAAGGCTGCCAGCGCCCATAAACCTGCGTTCGTAACGGTTCACTGCGACGAAGGAGGAGAAATCCTGAAGGGGGTGGCTGAAAACAATCCTGGAAATACAAAGATCCTGGCGATTACGGTTTTAACGAGCCTGAATCAGACCAAACTGAAAGCGTTGGGATACAGGGATGAATATACAGACGATATTTCAGCACTGGTACTTCAGAAAGCAAGACTGGCCAAATCGGCCGGGTGCCAGGGGGTGGTCTGTTCCGGTCTGGAAGTGGGAATGGTGAGGCAGGCCCTCGGCCCCCGGCTGATTGCGGTGACCCCGGGAATTCGTCCGGCCTGGACCATCGTGAGTAAAGACGATCAGCAAAGAATCGTCACACCGGCGGACGCTGTCAAAAACGGGTCCGACTATGTGGTTATCGGCCGTCCCATCAGGGATGCAAAGGATCCTCAAAATGCAGCACAGCGGGTGGCGGATGAGATTGCCTCAGCCCTTTGATTTGAGATTATCCTTGTGAACGGCCATGAGCGTTACCATGGCTTTGGCGCTCATGGCCTCCGTTTTTTTCTGAATATCAAACACTTCTGATTCCGCGAGAATAATCTGTTTTCCTCCGCGGATGATTTTTGAGCGGCACACCAGACCTTCACCGTGGGCCGGTTTCAGAAAATTGATCTTGAATTCAATGGTCAGAATCTGGAAATCTTCCGGAACCGTGGTAAACGCGGCATATCCAGCCGTATGATCCGCCATGGTGGCCATGACGCCTGCATGGATAAAACCGTCCTGCTGACGGTGATGTTCTTGAATGGTTACTCCTGACTGAAAAAACCCGTGTTCGACGACTTCCGCGGTGAACTGACAGTAGTGAATGAAACCGCGGGAATAATCTTTTTTTAGGAATAGCGCCCGCTCCTCTGAAATTTTACCTTTCATCTTTTTCTCCAAATTAAAGATATCAACTCTTGGTAAAATGAATTTCAAGACAATCTATTACAAAAACGTTGAACCGGCAACCCTTCGATACCTCCTACCGGATTTTTCGAAAGGTTTATAACTGGAAAAATGAGAATTGCAAGTATTTTATTGTAATAATAATGGGTTAGGCATTGTGAGATCCCATTTTGACGCCATGGCGGTTCGCATTGACGACGCACCCGGAGCCGATGAGATCGTCGTGGCCCTTGTGGTGACCGACTGCGGCAGACCCCACCCCCGCATCGGCGGCCTCAAAATGGCGGATGCCAAAAAAGAGGACGGGCTGAGATAGTTTCCATTCGATCAGTGCCGGGTTTTCCCGGCACTGCTGATCCCAAAAGACTTGCCAAGACCTGAAAACCCACTTCAAAAACCGGCATCCTTCAAAAACTCCCTCATATTTTGCCTTTTTTATCTGAAACGTTGTGTGTAATATGGAGAATAGCGCATGGTAATTTGAGTAAATCTCACAAGGGAGATATATACG
>JAJDOH010000243.1 GCA_022340265.1 Deltaproteobacteria bacterium
GAAAAGCAACGAAAACTGGAAGAGCTGAACCTGGCAAAACAAAAAGCAGCCGCCCTTGAAAAACTGCGGAGAATGCGGGAGCCCAGAACCGAACTTCAGAAATTGAGCCTGGCGCAATTGACGTTAACGGCCATCATTCAAGACCGCGGCAAGGCATGGGCCATGGTGAGGGACGAAAAGGGAATGGGTTACATTTTAAAAAAGGGCACGGCCATCGGCACCATGGGAGGCCGGGTTGCGAAAATCTCAGGCGTTCAGAAAAAGGTCATCATCGACGAGCCCTATCTGGAAAAGGAAATCTATATCAAATACAAACCGAAGGTGATTGAGCTGCCGGACGAGGTGTTTGAATGAAAGGTCAAAAAGATTGCGGATTGCGGATTGGCAATAACGGAATGTGGGCTTCCAAATTTCATTGTCATCAAGGGAAAATGCGGATGAAGCAAGTGATCCAATGGATATTGCTCTTGGTTTTCTCTCTGGGGGTTCCGCCGGCACGGGCTCAAGAAAACGACTTGCTTGCCCTCAATGAAGGCGTCGATGAGCTTTCATTTCAATTGACCAGCCAGGTGGCCAGCCATTATTTCGACGTGGATAAACGGCCCGTCATCAAGGTGGCGGTTTTTGATTTTACGGATCCGGAAGGGAACATCACCACCGGCTCCCGGTATGTGACGACCCGGATTCGGCTGGCTTTTGCCAAAGGAACGCAGTTTGAACTCCTGACGGCTCGAAATTTTGAAAAACGGGGCGTTGTGATCACTCCCAAGGCCTTTTCGGAAAACAGCGATCTCAGGGAACATGTGCTGGAACAGCTCAAAGCGGATGCCTATATATTTGGAACCTTCACCGTTGAAAACAGCCAGGAGGCCCAATGTAACGTTAACATCTGGGGTCTTGCACCCCCATTTGATAACTGGTATCAGATCAAGCCGGTTGAATTTGAAAATCCCCTGCCCTGGAAAATCGCGCTCACCCCTTCTGGATCCCAGTTTTTTTCAACGGTGCTTCAGGAAGGGTCGCAGGGAATCATCGATGAGGTCAAACAGCAAAATCTGGGAAAAGTCATCTTTCTCTCGCAGCCCATCTGCGATGACCTGAGCCTTTCCTGGCAGATCCGTTCCGACGGAATGGTTTATGACCTGCGGAAAGAGAGCAAAATGGGATCCCTGCGAAACCGCACCGGGCAGGTGCTTCAAAGCCGCGTGAAAAACGAGGAAACGCTGAAGGAACTCAGTTACATCGTCCAGGACGCCACTTTGGTGATTAAGGAAGAGGGGGGTGAAGCATATAGATTCGAACCTTACGTCCTGCCCGAAGAGAGCGATTATTATTTCATTCCCTTCAGCGATGACGAAACCGGTTTAAGGTTCCAGTACATCTGGGGCAAAACGGGTCTCAGCAAAAGGGTGTCCACCCACGACACCGGAAAGGGGTGGAAGCTTCACCTGGCCCTGGATGATTATGAAAATATCATGACCGTGGGCACCCATGTTGCCACTGCCACCCTTTCTCCCATGGCGGAAAGCCAGTACGGATCAAAACGGCCCCGATCGGATTACGTCACCCGTTTTAAATTCTCCATCTACCCGGGATTGAATGTTTATGTGGTCAACTATGTATACCGGCGGGACAGACCGGAAATTTTTGTGCGCCGCCTTGAAATAGACGAAACCAAGGATGTGCCCATCCGGTCCATTAAGAAAATCACCGAGGTCTTCAGGGTTTATGGAAGCAATTGATGAAACGCATACATTTACCGCACAGAACCCGCCGTCGGCCGGGTTACCGCTTCAACAAAGGGGGGAGGAGAAATTGATGCATTCGCATAGGAACGGGGCTTTCCGAAGTCGGTTCGGTTTGTGGCTTTTCCTGCTGGGAATTCTGGCGTTCGGCTGCTCGACCTCTTCCACAACTCCGGTGGAAGACCAGGGAAATGGTGCGGGCGTTCTTTCAAGCATTGAGAGCATCGTGACGCCCGAAAAAACCACGCTTGTCATGCAGGCCCCCGGCGCCCGGACCGATCGGAAGACCTACACCCTTTCAGATCCGTCCCGCATCTGTTTGGACCTTATGGCGACGCCGGCGGACGATTTGCCCGAAACCGTTCAACTTCCGGAAGGGCCGGTGGCAAAATGGCTTGTTCAGAAACGGGGCCCGGGTCATACCGGGCTGGTGGTCTATGTCAGACCGGAAGACTACTCCTATCGTCTCACCTATGAAGGTGCCAAGGTGATTCTGGCCGTGACCCCCATGGGAAATGAAAAATTTACGGCTTCAAAAATCGGTGAAACCGAACCCGGCGCGGCAGGGTCAAAAATTCGCGAACTGGCCGTTCTGGACCGTCCCGGCACCGGCACACGACTTCGCATTGAGACCGATCAGCCGGTGGAAAGTGACATGACCCTGGAAGGAAGTGTGCTGACCATTCATCTCAGGGATGTCAGCGCCACCACCCGGGGGCTCAAGGCGCTGGAGACAGAGCCCTCCGGCGGCGTTATCCAGGGGGTCCGCGCTTTTTACGCGCCCAAGGACAACACCGTGCTGTTAAAGGTTTCGCTGAGGACTCTGGCACCTTACCATGTGAGCCGCGAGGGAAATCTGTTGCTGGTGGATTTTGATCCACTGCCCGGCGGGTTTTATCAAGCCCAGAAGCCGCCCGTGGCACAGGCGCCGGGCTGGCAGCCTGCCAAAACGGCAGCGGTTCAACCGCTTCAGACACGACAGAGCGCCGGTTCCATGGCTCAGGATGTGGCAAAGGCGTCCCAAAAGGAGGAAACAAGGGCGGAGCTTTTTGAGAGCAGCAGCAAGAGTTATGCCGGCCAGAAGATGAGTTTTGATTTTGTGGACACGGATATTCGAAACATTCTGAAACTTCTGGCGGAAGTGGCCAACCTCAACATTGTCTGGGGCAGCGATGTGGAAGGCAAAATCTCCATGCGACTGGACAACGTGGCCTGGGACCAGGCCCTTGAAATGGTTCTCAAACCCAACGGACTGACCTACCAGATTGAAGATGAGGTGCTTTGGGTGGTGCCCCGCAGCAAGCTGGTGGATATGGAGATCGCTGAGAAAAAGCGAAAAGGTGCCCTTATGGCCGCCAAGCGGCTCCAAGGGGTTTTTGAAGCCAAGGTGGTGGAATTTATCATCGTTCGCCACCGGCCCGTGGCCGATATTTTTAAAATGCTCGTGGGTGATAAAAGTGTGTCACCGCCCGTTCCAGGCATTCTGGATATTGAAGGTGCGGAATCCAAAGAAAAAGAGGAAGGAGAACAGGAAAAGGGAAAAGAGGTCAAAATCACTGCCCTGGACCTGTATCTATCTTATGATTCAGGTACCAACATGATCATTGCCAACGGCGTGCGGGCCAAGGTGGATAAAGTCAAGGAACTGGTTCTAAAGCTGGACGTGCCGGAAAAACAGGTCATGATTGAAGCCAGAATCGTTGAAGCGACCACGGATTTCACACGGGATCTGGGGATTCAATGGCAGTCTCTGGACGGCCAAAAACCCGGCGTTCAGCGGAAATGGTATAACTCAGACGGCACCGAGCGATTTGACGGCACTTTTTCCACCAATTCACCGGCAAGCTGGGCCGCCAATATCGGCCTGGCCTTTGGCTGGCTTACGGATGGAGGCCTGGGCTCTCTGGCTTTGGATGCGTCCCTGGCACTGGCCCAGGATGATGGGAAAGCGAAAATCATCTCCTCTCCCAAGGTGATGACCAAGAATGGCGGTGAGGCCTTTATCTCACGGGGCACCGTTGATTATTATTCGGTCAGAACCCAGGATACCATCAGTTTTGAGCAGATTCCCGCGGTACTTTCGTTGAAAGTCGTTCCAACGGTCAGTTCCGACAATTCCCACGTGACCATGTATGTGGAGGTGACCGATGATAAAACCAAGGACGCGAGAGTCAGTCAAGGAAGCGACGGAACATCCGAGTCCCCTCCGGGAAGGACTGAGAAAAAGATTACCAGTACCCTGCTGGTTAAAACGGGCGATACGGTGGTCATCGGGGGGATTTATCAGGAAACGGATCGGACCAGTGATTCAGGCATCCCTTTACTGAAGGACATTCCCTTTCTGGGTTACCTTTTCAAGGCCGAGCGCACGGAAAAGGCCAAAACGGAACTACTGATTTTCCTCACCCCGACGGTTATAAGCGACATTATGGAAAACAAGTCTTGATCAG
>JAJDOH010000257.1 GCA_022340265.1 Deltaproteobacteria bacterium
TTGTGTTGAATCATATTATCACCTCCAGGCAAGGGGGGAGACGTATAAGCCAATCAAGGATATACTCGGAAGCGGCCGTGCAGTGTTTGCCGTCGCTAGGTCAGAACTATTCTTCGCGGATGCTAAGGAGCTGATCCATGACCAGGGCGCTTATAACGCCGACCACAAATCCGTTGCCCAGAATGGGTCTCAGAAATGGGGAGAGGTTGCTGAATATCTCGCCGGGCAAAAATGCAATAAGGGTCCCGATCAATATGGATACGCCGATTACCAAGCCATCCTCAAAACGAAAATCTTTCGCTCTTTCAAAGGCCACCATGAGTCCGGCGCCCACCTGGGTCATCATCACATAGGCCAGGATGGCGCCGATTACTACGGAAGGCACGTTTCCCATAAAACCGGTTGCTGCGGGAGAGAAAGCCATTAGAAACATGACACCTGCCGTTGGGATCAGCGTGAAACGCGAAGCGCATCGGGTTGCCGCAATTACTCCCGGGCTGACGCTGTAGTCCACCGGTCCGATTACTCCCAGAAGTCCTGCGGCGGTATTGGCCAGGCCGGTGGTGAATAACCCTCTTGTGATCCGACCGTCCATATCATCCACATGCAGCATTTCATTAACCGCCTGGATGGAGCCCAAATCGTTGATGGCAAGGGCGATGTAACAGAAGAGAAAGGAGATGAGCAATCCCGGTGCGATGGAAAACTGAATGTTCATCTGCCGAAAAAAATCCCTGAACCATGGAATATCCGGATGAAGCCCCCGGCTGCCGGGGTCGGGAAAAATGAGAAGGTAGATCAGGCTGCCGGCGATAACCGCCCAGATGATGAGCGTGGATTGCCAGATACCGTGCAAGAAGCGGTAGCTAAGGAGCATTACAAAGACCAGGGAAAAGGCGAATCCCAGGTTCGAAAGGGGGCCGACGCCGCTCTTGCTGTCGACGATCAGATTTTGAATGGTGGGGGCGATGGTAAAAGCGATCAGCAATAGAACCACGGCAATCACGTTGGGGGTAAAGCATCGGCGGAGGTATTTCAAAAGGCCGCTGGCCCCAAGAAAGGTTATGAAAATTCCTCCGATCATCATGGAGGTGTAGATGGTGTTCAATCCAAAACCCTGACTGGCAATCACCCCCACGAAAAGAACCGCCGCCGGCCCGGGAAGGAGCGGAAGTCGATGCCCCCAGAAAATCTGGCAGAAGAGGGTGACGGCACAGATGAAAAGGATCTTCTGAAGATAAAGGATCTGACGCAACGGTTCTTGAAAGTGGAGCGTTCCGACCACTTTGCCTAAAATAATGGTCGAACAAATGAGAATCGCTGCCCACTGAAGCCCAATCAGGCAGGATTTCATAAGGGGAGGTTTATCATCGAGTCCGTATTGGAGTTTCATTTTGCCTTCCAAATGCCTGTTCATTTTTCACAGGTGCCGGTTATCACTTGAATGCTCTGATGTATCTCTGATGAGCCCTTGAATGGTAAAAGCGCGACTTTTCGGAATCCCAATGGCCATCATTTACTATGCCGGAAAAAAAGGGTAAAGTCCATACTTACGCATCGTTTTTGGTTACTCGGATGCGGTCTGCAAATTGACAATTGAAAATTTTTTCATTGCAGTTTAAGGGATGTATGGAGGAAACCACATGTCAACAAAGGATGAAAAAACGACGCGACGGAATTTCCTGAAAACAGTTGGTGTTCTGGGCGCCGGCTCAATCGTCGCAACAACCGTTCCCTTTGTAAACGCAACTGCTGGGAGTGAGGCCCGAAAAAGCGCAACTGAAATCGTTCCCAAGAGGCCGTTTGGAAAAACGGGCGTGGACGTCTCCATCCTCGCCCTCGGCGGTGTCCTGAAAATGTCGGATCAACTCGTATTCCGGATGGCCTGTAAGATGGGGGTTACGTACTGGGACACGGCTGACAGTTATGGCTGGGGAAAGAATGAAAAGGCCATCGGCAAGTATTTCACAAAATTTCCCAACGACCGCAAAAACATCTTTCTGGTTACAAAAGCCGCCACTTCAGACCCGGCGGAATTGACGGAAAAACTGAACAACTCCCTTGTAAAACTGAACACGTCCTACGTGGATATGTATTTTATCCATTATGTCAAAGATGTGAAGGATGAATTGACCTCTGGTGTCAAAGCCTGGGCTGAAAAGGCAAAAGCGGAAGGAAAGATCCGGTTGTTCGGATTCAGCGCCCATAAAAACATGGAAGCATCCATGCTCACAGCGGCGAAACTCGGTTGGATCGATGGCATCATGATGAGCTACAACTACCGGCTGATGGCCAAGGATGAAATGAAAAGAGCCGTCGACGTCTGTGCCAAAGCCGGAATTGGGTTGACCGCCATGAAGACGCAGGCGGCTTTTACGGCAAATTTTTATGCCTCCATTGGTTCTGAAACCGATGACGCACTGAAAATGACCGAAAGTTTGATGAAAAAGGGGTATACGGCGGAACAGGCAAAACTGAAAGTGGTTTGGGAAAACCCTGCCATTGCCAGCATCTGTTCTGCGATGCCCAACATGACCATTCTGCAGGCCAATGCAGCGGCTGCCATGAACAAGGAAAAACTTTCTGAAAACCACAAAAATTTGTTGAATCAGTATGCTCAGCGGACATGTTCCGGCTATTGTGCCGGCTGCGCGAATCTCTGCGAACCAGTTGTTGATCACCATGTTCCCATCAGCGATCTTATGCGATGTGCCATGTACCGTTTCGGTTATGGGGACCGAGAAAAAGCGCTGGAACTCTTCAAGGCGCTGCCGCCCGAAACAAAGAGAACTGTTCTCCGAACAGATTTTTCGGAGGCCGAAAAGAGGTGTCCCCAAAAAATAGAGATCGGCAGACTGTTGAAAGCCGCCATTAAAGACCTTGCCTGAAAGACCCGTTACGCAAAAAGATGACTCGCCTCTTTCATCATTCTGCCAATGGGCAGTCTTTGGGGACAGGACCGTTCCGCGTTTCCGAAATCCAATCGATCCAACAGCGTTTTGGTTTGTGCAGGCAATGTTTGAAATGTGGAACGCGCCAACATAACATCCTGATAGACGTGAGCATACATGAGGCACCGCATGACATCATTGATAGGTACTTCCTGAACCATCGCCTGTGTGCAGATCCGTCCGCATCCGGCGCAGTAGTCGCTGCAGGTTTTGCTGGCGTACTGGTCCAGCAGAGCGCGATCGGAAGCTGAAAGGCCCTTTTGATCCACTGCCGCCACCGCATTGGCCGCCAAAATGGTGAGATTGGGCATCTGAGAGCAGATGCTGGTGATACGCTTGTCCCCCCAGACCGCCATCAGCTTTGCCTGATAATCTGTAAATCCCTTTTGCATGAAACGGCCTGCCATATCGATCTCAGTTTGGGAATCACTTTTAACCGGGCCCCCGCCCTGGGTCTTCATGGCCGTGAGACCGATGCCGGTCCGGTGGCAGGCTTCCACTGCTGCTTTCATGCGGGGCTTGCTCATCAATCGATAGTTATAGGTAAACATGATGCCGTCTATCCACGGCAGCTTGGCGGCCCCTTCCAGACATTCTTCCATGTTGGAATGGGTGCTGAAGCCGAACAATTTCAATTTGCCTTCTTTTTTCATGGCCTGGGACCAGGCTTTCATGTCCGGGGTCATTTCGTCGATACTGCTGATGCCATGCACAAAAAAGAGATCAAGGTAATCGGTATGGAGCCGTTTCAGAGATGCTTCAAGCCGAGGGGTAAAATCGGTCCCTCTTCTGGGTGAAAGTTTGCTGACCAAGAAAACCCGCTCACGGGTTTCGGGCTTTCGCGCAAACCAGCGACCGATGCCTTCTTCGCTGCGGCCCCCGCCATATGATTCGGCGGTATCCCAGTAATCGATGCCCCATTCGAGGGCTTTGGCAAGCATCAACCGGTTGTTCAAAATATCAAACATTCCGCCCAGTGAGAGGGTGGAGACCTTTATGCCTGAGCGGCCGAAGATTCTGCTCGGGACGGGCGCACTGGGAAAGGCAGACTTGGCTGAAGCGCTAGCCGGACGGCTGAAAGCGGATCCGCCCACGGCGGCCCCCAGTCCAATGGCCGCTGCTTTTTTGAGAAAATCGCGGCGGCTGGGTTCGTCATTCTTCTTCTCATCAACTGGCATGATTCATAGCTCCCTTCATTTGGTGTTATCTTCAATCGCCGGTGCGCGACCCGTGTGAAGCTCGAAAATCGGTCGAAACTTGTATCTGTGAAGAATCACGTCTTCAGGTACCTGAGGGCTGATCCCTCCATTTTCGGTTAGAAAACGAAGTTCCCCACTCATTTTAAATCCCAGCGCCAGCGCACGCGCAATTTCATCTCGGGTTTTTCCATAATAAGCTACGGCTTTTCTTCCGTGAAAAGACCGTTTTCCGTTGTACCACGCTTCAGCGCTTTCATAGGGCAGCACCACAAAGACCCAGTAAACCGTTTGATCCGGGGTTGCCACTTCAAGAAACAACGAATATTCGATTTTCTTTCCATTTCGCGCTGCCGTTTCAACCCTTTCCAATTCCATATCCTCTATCAGCCAGGCGGTTCTCCCACCAAGGAGTTCGACAAAATTCTTAACAGGCCCAAAAAGATAGCCCGGATTTTTTTCTCGGGCAGTAAAATACCCCTTCAAGAACCACTCAGGGGGGACGTAACGCTGCAGGCCATTTTCCTGTCTAAAGGTTCGGTCAGTTTCCGCCAAGGAAACGTGAACCGTTACCGCCAGACTTGTCACCATGAACACGGTTACAACCCAAAGCCATCTTTTCAGCACCATCGTTCTATTTCCTTTCGAAAGAATGATTGAAGTTCTGAAGGTTCGGTAAAAAAGGTAAAAACAACAAAAATGGTTTTGAGCATGTTTCCTGCTTAAGCAGCAATGGGCAGGCCCCTTTCCCGGCTGTCGACGATCCACAACGGCGACCATCTGTTGGCTGCATCTCCAGGACACAGCAATCACAGGTGGCAAAGCGTTTCGTGCTGTGCCCGCGTCCTTAATCTCAATATACAGGGAATTGCCCTTTACCACAACCCATTTGGAAATCATCTGAATGGGGTTGAACACTTCACGCGTACCAACGGCCTTGGGTTCTCCGGACAGTTGTCCTGGCATAGTGCGCAGCCGTGTCCCTCAAAAACCGATTGTCCGCTTCCGAATGCAGATAATCCTTGAGCTCCGGGCCAAAGCGCTGAGCAGCAAAGAAGCCATCGGAACTCCCGAGCATCAGGATTTTCCGATTCAAAAGGGCAAAAAAAAGCTCATGCAGGCAACTTTAGGTGCCCTGGGTCAGGCGTTTACGGACATGTACGGTGATTATAACGGGACCCTCGAGGAGGTTTTCAACCTGCCCATGGAGAACAACCGCCGGCGGGCCGTTTTTGTGGCGTCGCTCAATGCGGTGCAACGGTATTTGGGGAGAATTGAAGGGTCCTTTCACTGCCGGGATGAGGGGCCGGTTCAATGCTGAAAGGCACTTGTGCCCTATCTGGAGAAAAACTACAGGGGTGCCAGAATCGCACAATTCGGGTTTCAACCGCGAACGGTAGAAACCCTTGCCAAAAGAGACAATGTAAGCGTTTTGGACATGGATCCCGACAATGTGGGTCGGGACAAATTCGGTGTCATCCTCGAAAGTGCCGAGTATACGGAAGAGGCCGTTGAATGGGCGGACCTTCTGCTGGTGACGGGTACCACCTTGGTCAATGATACCATTTCGCCATTATTGGGGAAAAAGGATATTGTTTTCTATGGTACCACCATTGCCGGTGCCGCCCATCTCATGGGTTGGGAACGGTTTTGCCCTTACCGTCTTTGAAAGCATCATTACTGTTTAAGGAGCAATGCGTGTTCGGAGGCTCTTGACTCATTGTCTGCAGTTATGCGAACGGCGCGTTTTCCGGGGATCGGGCATTCGTGTTCACAGACACCGCAGCCGATGCACTGTTTGGGATCCACATGTGGCTGCTGAAGCCGTACCTGAATTTCCATGGGTGTACCGGCAAGCAACGGCGATTCAAAGGGATCCCCGTCGGCGACGCGTAAACCCCTCTCCCAACAGCTGACAATCCGACGGGGGCGGTGATCCGAACCTGACGGAATCCTGGCGTAATAATCGCCTGTGGCAAACCGATTCACGTCGGGGACCGCGTTTTGAAATTCAATGTACAGGGAATCGCTCTTTGCCACAATCAACTTGGAACCCGTGTATACGGTGTTAAAGACTTCCCGGGTTCGAATCGCTTTGGGGCTCACCGGGCAGTTTTCCTGGCAGACAATGCAGGGTCGGTCCATTGCCCAGGGGAGGCAGCGGCCCCGATCAACGAAAGCTGTCCCAATTCTGATGGGTCCGTTTTGGCGGTATTGATTCTTTCCCAGCCGTTCATTGAGAGTGATGGGTCTGATGGCCGCTGTGGGGCAAATATTTCCGCAGGCAATGCAGTTAAACTGGCAGCCGCTGGTGCCCATGCGAAAATTGAGGGCCGGGGTCCACAACCCTTCAAGGCCTCCCTGGATGCCCGCCGGATGAATCACATTGGTCGGGCAGATGCGCATACACTGGCCGCATTTGATGCAGCGGGAGAGAAATTCATTTTCCGCCAGGGCGCCGGGCGGCCGCACCAGCGCCGGGTTCCAGCTGCCGCCCACATAACCGCCAATCCGCAGCATGGGAATGGCGGCTGCACCGGAGACGGCTGAGGTCAGAAACTGGCGGCGTGACAAATTGGGTGAATGGATTTCACCCGAAGCAGACGGTGCCATCTGATAAGTTATTAGCTGATGGCTGCATTGGTCAAGGCAGTTCAGGCACAATACGCACTCGCTTATTCGAATCTGGGAAGCCGGCTGGCATGCGCCCTCACAATTCCTTTCACAGAGGCGGCAATCGCTACATTCATTTTTCCTTTTGCCCATGCGCCATAAGGCAAGCCGGGCTAATATGCCGAAAAATGCACCCGCCGGACATATATAGCGGCAATAAAATCGTGGGACCGCCAGATTAAGTAAAACTGCCGAAAGGAATATGATTGCAATCAGTCCGGCACCTTCATAGGCGCGCGGGATGGTTGAAACCGATAGAGACGTGCTGTCGAAAAGCGTCAAAATCACCAGGTTGATGGAACGGGTGACCAGAGAGATAGGCTCCAGGAGCCCGATTTGAAGCGATGCCGTCGAGGCTTCATGCCCGTAAAAAAGAGCACATGACAACAACCAGATCGAGATGAAAATCAGAAACAGAACACCTGCTTTTTTGGGATTTATTCCTGTCCGGCGGACGGTATAAAGTATCATCCAGATCAGCAGGCCCAAAACAAGAACACCGAATATGAGTGGGTAGGTTTCAGGCAACTGAATGAAATCGACGGCCAGTTCCAGTGCTGAAATCGTCAAAAGAAAAATCAAAATCCAGTATTTGAGAAACTGTAAGGGGTTGTACCGGTTCAGTTTGATCTTTTCCTTCATGGGTTTCTTGCGCTTTGCGAGAAATCCAACAAACTGGTGAATGGCACCGAAAGGGCATATCCATCCGCAGAAAAACCGACCCAGAAAAATGGTTAATACAATGGTTGCAAGTCCCCACAGGAGACCGGCATAGACCGTGTGAGTGCTCAGCAGTGTTGCCAGCCCCACCAAAGGATCCAGCTCTATCACCCAGTTGACCGGCCATCCGCGCAGCTGCCACCATTGATCACCCAGAGTGGTGACCACGCAAAACCATAAAAAGAGCGTCAGAAAAAAGATCTGGCAGATGCGTCGGGTGGTTATGATTTTCATGCGTTTCTACTGTTTCTCCAATGGAGATTTGCGGATGGACGCCATGACAGGATTCAGCTTGCGATAATCGGCGGTTCCGGCGCCTGCGGCTTCCGCTTTTCCGATAAAGGGGAGCTGGTCCAAAGACCTGCCAAGGAACGATGCCCCAAAGGCATCGGCAGCCACCTGATCGGTGCTGACAATCATGGTATGCGTATCTTTGAGGTCTGAAAGGGAGCCTCCTGTGGGACCGTTGGTCATCATGGTTGTGGTCGCATCCAGAACAACAAAGGTCGGCTTCATCATCATTGCCAGTTCCATGATAATGTCGTTAATATTCTGGTGAAAAATATTGCGACGACCTCCCAGAAGCCCATACCAGTTTTTCATGGTCATGGACGCACCGCTGCGATGATGATCTTTGAGAGGTGCCATGCCGATGACTTTGGTAATATCCTTAAAAGGTTTGTTCAAAACCGGCCAGCTACGGATCAGTTTTGCATCTTTTAACGTCATGGCCGTAAACAGGTCCTGACGCGGCAATATCACCTCTGCACCGGTACTTCGGGCAGCTTCTTCGATGCCGGTCAGGGTAAAGCAGCTTGTAGGATCATTAATGGGGTTATCCGTCACCACGACGGAAGCAGCGCCTGCCATAAAACAAAGTTTTGCCATCTCGGCGACGATGGCAGGATGGGTCGTTGCGCTCAGCATGGCAGGCGTTGCAAATGCGGCATTTACTTTGAGCAATACCCGGTCGCCCTTGTTAATGAAGGTTTCAATGCCACCCAGAGATTTTAAGGCCGCCCGCAGAGTGGCAGCCCGGTCTTCTCCTTGAATAATGCTCATCTTTGGTCCAAGACCATCAATGGAAAAATCGAACTGAATCGGGGTTGCCCCTTTTTTTATGGATGCAGGCGGACCTTTCGTATCATGAAGCCAGAAGCCGGCAGCGCAGGCAGCGGTGATGGAAACGCCCGCTTTGGTCAACCGGTGAAGGAATTGGCGCCGGTTCAATTGGTTGCTTTTGGGGTCTGGTTTCATCTCTCACTCTTTCAACCGGTGATCCAATCGTTCGGCCAGCATCTTTGCCTGATCGGCACTTGCAGCGTCCCGGACGCCTGCCAGGTACGGCCCATGGGAAAAAACGATTTCATAGGTGTCCAGGATCTCTATCATCCGGGCGCCTTTTTGCGGCAGCTGTGTTTCATTATTTTTTCCACCGAATGCCAGCAAAAAAGCCGTGTAGGCAGCGGCCATTTCCTTCGCTTTCTCCGGGGTCTTGCGGCGGGAAAGATAGGCCATGAGGGTGTGGCCGTCCAACTGGTATTCGGCGGTGTAAATTTTGTCGAAACCCTCATAACCAAAGGCATTGGCGGCAATTAATGAAATACTGCCGTTAAGCTGGCCTTCTTTTGGAAAAAGCGTCGATTCGTTTAGCGCGGCCGTTTCTGAAGGGGTGTTGCCAATGAACGTTTCAGCCATGACTTTGACGGGGCCGGGCAGATTTTCGGATGCTTTGGAAGCGATGATTTCAAGGTAATAGCGGCCGTGGGTCAAAAAGAGTGCATTTGATGTTCGATAGGCATTTTGAGCCAAATCAAGCGCGGTCGCATCATTTCGACGCTGTGTGCTGAAGACTGAAAAAGCATTTTGAACGGTGCCCATGTCATAGATGAAGGCTTCCATCCACTGATCGGCTTTGTGTTCATCCTTGAAGCGCTGACTGATCAGACGTTTGAACCCGGCGGAAAGGTACAGTTCCGCCTTGCCGTCGATTTTATCGGAGAGATTTTGCCTGTCGAAAGTCTCAGCGGGTGTGAGGGGTCTTATCCCTGCGGGCAAAGGTTTAAAGAAATTGCCGGTTGAAAGTCGGGAGAGCGCTTTGTCTTCAGCCGGCCCAGGCAGAAATGCGTTTTTTTGCAAGACAGCGGGATTATAGTGAAATTGGGCGAGGAATATCCCAGCTCCGATAACCATGAGCACAGACAATATGACCAGGCTCAAAACCGTTTGACGCGAACGCGTGTATCCTTTTTCTTGAATCACGGGAGCCTCTAAAAAAACCGTTTTCCCCAAATGAACCCATTAGAAAATAATACGCACGTCGCCCAGTTGTTCAAGGGAAAAATTGTGTTTGTCTTCCGGCGCGCCCACAAACATGCTGTTCTTCAACACGCCGTATTCCCTGGAAAGCGCATCCACCATGGGAGGTCCGAATTCCCCCTGTCTCACCACCAATTCAACATCAAGGACCGGAAAGATTTGTTTGAGGGCTGACAATGCCTTCTGAATGGCATCCTCTTCATTATCTTCCATGCGTCTGTAAAGATGCACAAGAATAATCTTGCGGCTGCTTTCGTTTTTAAGGATGTACTGGAAGGCCTCATGCAGGCGATCCAGTCGACCGCCCCTTGTGAATAGGACGATGCGTTGGCCCGTAATTTTTGTGATTTTGTCGATGACCGATGTGCGGAACAGGAGAACCTTTGTCAAAATTTCGTTGGCTAGATTGAGAATGGCCTTCATGATGGGAATCCGAAGATACATGGCAATGACGATGAGCACTGTCGGCACGAAATAGTCCAGAAAGAAGAGGACATTGCGATAATTAATGATGAGATTTCCCAGAATACCCAGGCTGGTGGCGCCCATGGCACCCAGCACCGTCAGCCACCCTGCCCTGTAGGTCCGTTTCAACTCTTTTCTTTTGACTTTCAGCAAGATGTTGCCAAAGGCAAACAGGGTCATGACTCCCAGAAAGCTTATGGTGTATACCCCTGCCAGGTTGAGAAGGCTCCCACCGGTCACCAGAAGGATGGAAGAGCACAAAAGCATAAAGACGATAATGATGCGATGATGGGTTCCCTGGCGGTTCGACCGCAACAGAAAATGGGGAAAACACTGATCCAGTGCCATTCGCCGCACCAGACCGGTCACCCCCACAAAACTGGTCAGGACCGCACCGGACAAGACCGCCACTGCGTCGACGATCACCAGATCGGCCAGGAATTGTCCACCTGTATTCGCGGCCACATGGGCCAGGAGATATTCCTTGTGGCTGATGATTTCATTAAGCGGAAGCAGGCTCAAGGAGAGGATTGAGGTCAGCGGATTAAAAATTACCACGGCGATGAGCATGTTTCGAAGGGTCTTTCTAAAAACGCCCTGTTTCTGCTCTTCAACAAAGTTGGCAGAGCTTTCAAACCCACTCACACCCAGAAGTGCTGCGGAAAACCCCAGAAATACGGCAATCAGAAGCCCTTCGCCATGGGGCATGGTTTGAAGGTTGGCGGTTGCAATCTCCAGGTGGCCCGGAAGGTCTGCAAAACCGACGATGCAAAAGATAATCAGTGTGAGCATGTGAAAAATGAAAATACAGAGGGCCACCCAGGCGGATTCCGTAATTCCGATGATGTTTAAAATGGCGAACATGGCAAGAATTCCAATGGTGGACGGAATGATCGGAAAAACAGGCAAAAGATGGTGAAGATACTCTACCGCCGTTTTGGCGGAGATAACGGCTGTGGCGATATAGGAGAGGATGGTCATGCAGGCGGCCAGAGAAGCTGTCAGCTTGCTGGTGGAGTTCAAAAGACAATTGTAGGCACCGCCGTTTAAGGGTAGAGCTTCCACCACCTCGGTATACACTTTTTTGTAGAGGTAAAGTACGCCGCCCACAAGCAGCAGCACAATGGGCGCCAGTACGCCTGCATAGACCGATGCGATGGCCGCCACATAAAGGCAGGATGAGGTAATGTCATTTCCGCAGATGGCCGTGGCGAGCCACTGGCCGAGACGTTTTTTTTGAGAATGGCCCCCACGGATCAGTTCCAGGGGTGTGACGGCGGATCCCTCAGGGGTTTTATTTTCCATCTCAATCTATTATCGGGGATTTTCCAAAAGCTTTTGTTTTGGGAAGAGCTCAGCGGGAATGGTGGTCACCGGAAGCGTCACAGAAAAAGTGGAACCCTTGCCTTCCCGGCTGGTAACCCGGATGCGTCCACCATGTTTACCCACAATGCCCTGGGAAACGCTGAGACCGAGACCGGTGCCCTTTCCCTTTCCCTTGGTGGTGAAAAAGGGATCAAAGATGGAGCCAAGGATGTGGTCGGGAATGCCGGATCCTGAATCGATAACCTTTACCGCCACGTAATTCGGATCATCGGCCGGAAGGACCATGACCTGGATTCTGTCCCCTTTTTTCGAAGCATCGATGGCATTCAAAATCAGATTCAGAAAAACCTGCCTGAGCTGCTGGCTGTCCCCGTGGATACGGGGCAGATTATCCGTCGCCTGAAACTCGATCCGGATGCCTGAGATTTTGATCTGGTTTGCGGACAGGTTGATGGTATCACTAAGCAGTTGACTCAGGTCCAGCGGTTCCAGTTGAGAGCCGCTTTCCCGGGCAAAGTCCAGAAGATTGCTGATGATGTGCTTCGACCGTTTGGCCTCTCCCACAATATCCTCAGCCATTTCTTTTCGCTCATCGTCCGATAAGCTTTGGTAGTCTTCCAAAAGCATATGGGCCGTCAAAGTGATATTGTTCAAAGGGTTGTTCAACTCATGGGCGATGCCGGCGGTCAGGGTTCCGACGGCTCTCATTTTGTGTGATTGAATCAGGACCGCTTCGCGGCTCTCCAGTTCCTGGATCATCTGGTTGATGGTAACCGCAAGATCCGTGAATTCATCCCTGAAGGCGCGGGTAGGGGTGATGGGTGTAAAGTCTCCTGAGGCGATGCGGCGCGCATAAACAGTAAATCGATTAATGTTTCCCAGGATACGGCTGCCCAGGAAGTAGGCATTGATAATGATAAAAATCAAAAGAAAAATCAGAGAATAGACGTGGATAGTCCTGGATCGAATGAGGGCTCTCGATACAGCCTCTCTTTCACTGTCCATGAGATTCTGGGCGAAGGAGACCATTTTTTGCCCATGTTGCCGCAATTCCAGCTCTATCTCTTTAAGGTTTTTGGAATGTCTCTGGTTTGTGTCGGTATTCTGATCCAGTTCCACCAAACGCTTTAACAGGTTTTCATAAAGATCGATGTCGGGTGGGACCGTACCTTTACCATTTTTTGCCAGGATGGGTTTTAGTTCCGCTGCGTTGCGGTCAAAGATGTCTCGGGCTTTGTACACATTTTCCAGGGCGTCACTTAAATTGGTACCGTAAAGGAAGAAGTTTTTCTCAAAACGCCGTGCCTGTTGGATCTCAATGACAAAATCATTGACGATTTCGAGAGTCCGAAGTCTTTCTTCCACCTGGTGGGTGGTCAGCAACAGTGCGGCAGCGATGCCCACCGCGAACAGAAAGACCAGGAAAAACCCCAGGTAGATCTGAAGCCGCAGGCTGAAGCGATGCCGGGCAAGTAATGCCTTGCGAACCGTCTCCGCGGTTTCGATGCGCTCGTAATGGCCTTCCAGGGTCTTGGCCATGTCATCGGTTTGTCCGTTTTCCGCGAATGAAGTATTTGCATCCATTTTTTTATCCGGAAAGGTTAAATTTCCTCTTGCATCTCCGTTTCAAAATCGACGGAAACACCCAGTTCGGAAGCGGCTTTCGCAATTACCCGCCGAAGATCATCGGGTTGAAACGGTTTGGCAATGAAGTCAAAGGCACCCTTTTCCATGGCCTCCCTGGCCAGGGCCATCATGGCATATCCCGTAATCATGATCACCTTCGTTCTGTCGGATCTTTTTCGCACTTCTTCAAGTATCTGAATTCCGTCGATGTCGTCCATGCGGATATCCGTAACGACCACATCGAAGATCTTCTCTGCAAGCCGCTTCAATGCAACAGCCGGTTCTTCAAATACCTCCACATTACAACCGATCTTGACCAGAGCCGGTTTGAGCCTTTTTCCCACAATCGGTTCGTCGTCCAAAAGCAGGACCTCCAGTTTATCAGACATCTTCTCCTCCTTTCTGATGTAATGCTACCCGCACTTGAATCATTCAAATAAAACAATTTGGACGGATGCAGCCGGCTCTAGCAAATAGTGTCACTATCTGAAAGATTCGGCCGCCTGGCGGAAAATATCGTTCATCACATGAACCTCTACGTATTCAACACCGGGAATTTTTCCCGCTATGGCCTTGATGGCTTCTGCTCTTTTTCGTTTTTCTCTCTTGAGCCCCGCGGTTCCCACCACCAGCGTTCCGCTGCGCGCTCTTACCTTCACGTCCTGGAAATGGGGGAGCAGGGCCGCCCGAACCCGGGCCGCCAATTCCAGATCCTGCAGGCATTTAACGGAATAGGTCATGGGGTTGAACCTTCTGTAAGAGATCGTTTCACTCATGATTTTAACGGCTTCATCTGCGTCGATCTGACTGAGGCTGATGGTCAGATCATAATGAGAAGGTTCCGTTTCGTCCACATCAAAGGATTCTTCCGACCAACTCCGACGAAATCGATTGTGTCGGTCCATGATTTTCCTGGCTTCTTTTTTGGAAAGGTCCTTCTTTGACGTGTATTGCTGAAGGACCTGTTCAGGTTCAGCGAGGATCAGCACTCTTAATACATGGGAGACGCCAAGAACGTAAAGATGGGCCGCCAGTCCCTGGCAAACCTGCTTGTCTTTGAGAAGGGCGCCCAGTGTGGCTTCCTGGATATAAGCGAGGTATCGATTTCGAAGTTTTCCCCCCATTTTCAGAAACGATGGCCTCTCGTCCAGGGCGCCAGCCAGTTTTTCCTCCTCAACTTTGTATTTGTCGGCGACTTCGGTCAGAAGCTCGCGCCCCAGAAAGTTGTAATCCAGGGCTTCCGCGGTCTTCGTAGCGATTTCTCGGCCTACGGGATAGGAATCTGAAGAGATGATGATGATAGACATAATGTTATCCTCTCTGTTAACAGGTTTCTTGCCTGAAAGAACCCTTTTGGACAATTATATGGCATTCGGGGGAATGGCGACTTTTGAATGGACTTCAATATGATGAATGCCATCTATTTCCTTTGCCAGGGCCCTGGCCTTGGTTTCCAGTTTGTGCGTGTGATGATCCTCGGACCTAGTGTAGATCAAGACATTGCCGTATTCACAAGTTACGGCAATATCCTGGTAAGACTCCACAAGGGCTGTCTTAACCTGGCTTGCCAAACTTAAATCGTCCATTTTCTGCTGCGCTTCACGAGTCGTTTTGAACTGTTCCAAGGCGGCTGCCCGGCAAATGAAGTCCACTGCATCCGGTACGGTGAATTTGTGAATATGAATCACCAGGTCATAGAGAGCGCTGTTCCAGGGGTCTGCTTCGTAAAGGGTCTGGGTCCATTTGCGACGTTCCTGATCATCCTTTTGAAGTGACGCCCGTGCCTTTTGCTCACTGATCCCCTCACGACTCATCTCATTCTTTATGCGGTCGCTCATATCTGCAATGATGCGTACCTTGAGCACATGGGGGACCCCGCTTAGGAGAAGGTGTCCCGCAAGACCATGGTAGACCACATTATCCTTTTGAACGCGTCGGACAAGGGCGTTTTGATAACAGGTGATAAAGGTCTGTTTACTGCGGTTGAAGCGCTCCAGAATGGTGGGGGCGTCATGGATAGCCTTGATCATTTTGATTTCAGGAATATGGCATTGGCCGCTGGCATCGAGAATCACTTCCCGGCTCAAACATTCGTACCCCAGTTGGCCGGCCACTTTTTCCGCCACTTCTTTCCCCTTGCTGTATGAACCCCGTGATATGGTAATGATTGCCATGTGATTTTCCTCGGTTTTTTTGAAATTTAGACACCATAAAAAAGATAGATCGCTCCGATCATCACAGTGATGAACAATATTGAGATAACCGCGCCCGCTTTCATGAAGTCAACGCTTCGGTATCTTCCCGGTCCCATATAAAGGGCATTCACCTGATGGGTGGGAAGAATAAAGGAGTTGCTGGTTGCCAGACCGACTACCAGCGCCGCCATGCGGGGGTCGGCGTGTGCTGCAATGGCCAGATTGACCACCAGCGGGACCAGGAGGACGGTGGCGCCCACATTGGAGATTACCAGGGTGAAAACGGTTGAAAGTAAACCGATAATGGTCAGTAATACGATGGGTTGCACTTCTCCAGTGGCGGCAAGTACCGTTTGGGCGATCCATGCGGCGGTCCCTGATTTTTCGGTGGCGATGCCCAGCGGAATCAGACCGGCCAGCAAAAAGATCGTCCGCCAGTCCACCGAATGGTACGCTTCGTCGATGCTGAGTACTTTGGTGATGACCATCCCCAGGGCGCCTGTCATCAGACATACGGATAGTTGGATTCTGAAAACAAGGATCATGGTGAGTGCCACTGCCAGCCAAAGGCCGGCAAATAATGCCTTTTCGGGACGAATGAGCTCCATATCCACCGGCGTTGTAAAAAGCAGGGACCCTTCGCGCTGCAGCAGTTGAAGGCGTGTCCATTCACCGTGTAAGACGATGGCATCCCCCACGCGAAGCACAAAATCGCCGATCTGGGCACGGTACGTCTCGCCCTGGCGATAAATCGCCAGCGGGGTGACCTGGTAACGGTCCGGCAGATCCGTTTCTTCCAGGGTCTTGCCTTCCAGCGATGAACGGGGTGCCACGACCGCTTCCACAGTACCCGAAGCATGGTCAGCCACATCGTTTTTAAAGACTTCCAGAGAGGGTTTGAGAGTCATGCCCTCACCTTCCGCCATGCGTTGGACGTCTTTTTCAAGGCCGTGGGCGACCAGTTCAATCCCGGCACGAATGATGGTATCCGAAGCCGGTGATATGATCTTGAAATCAGGCGGCTCGGTGATGGCCACAACAGTGACCAGGTAACGTCGCCTCAGGTCGCTCACCTTTACCGGATCCCGGTAGTGGGTGTAGTCTTCGGGAGTGCTCAGCTCATAGGTATCCCCAATCACTTCAAGGGCCTGTCTTTCAACGGTACCTGTTGATTCCCCGGTTGTCTCTTCACTCCCCTGGGGCAGAATAAAACGTCCCAGAACAACAAAACAGAATATACCGCTAATGACCAGCGCAAGTCCGATGGGTGTGACGTCAAACAAACCAAAGGGTTCCAAGTGAAAGGGGACCAGCAGATCATTTAGAAGAATCAACGGGCTTGATCCCACCAGGGTGACCGTGCCACCCAGAATGGCACTGAATCCGATGGGCATGAGAAGTTTGCTGATGGGGATTTTGAGATTCTTGCTGATGCGCTGAATCGCCGGCAGAAACAGGGCGGCGGCCCCGATGTTCTGCATGAAACTGGATATGATGGCGATGGCGAAGGAAATGGCGGTGACGATACGTGAGGGGCTCTTGCCGGCGATTTTGAGAATGGGGGCCACCAGTTTGTTGATCAAACCGGTTTTATCCAGCCCGGCGCCGATGATAATCACCGCAATGATTGAGACCACTGCGTTACTGGAGAGTCCGATAAACGCCTCTTTCGGGCTGACCAGGTGCAGGAGCGGCAAAGTAACCATCATAAGAATGGCAACCACATCCACACGAACCCATTCCACCACAAATAGAAATACCGCAACGCCGATCATACACAAGACGAGGATCATTTCAGTGGTTAAAGGTTGCATACGTTTTTCCTCTCACCGAGAATTTTTTCGTTCATCACTTTTCCTTTCTGTGGGGGGTCTTTCCCGTAACGGCAAGCAGGGGGCATTCCAGGGTGTCGGCAATTTTCCCAAGCCAGTGGGTTCGTGCCAGATGACCGCCCTGGGGTAGATCTTCATCACTTCCCCAGATGACTGCCTGAAAAGGCAGCCGCTCCGCCAGAAACTTGAGAAGTTCCTGGGCCGCATCTCCGATACGAAGGGCCACGCTCACCGAAATACCTTCCTTCATGAATTCCGAGGTCAGACTCCCGCCCATTTTTCCGATGCGTGCCTCCAATTGACGGATCGTGTTCCTTTTGGAGCCCAGGTAGACCCGATCGAGAAAGGCCATCTCCACCAGCATCAAAAAGGCCACTTCCGAATCCATTCGTAGGGCCAGCTCGCGAGCATAGGAAATGGCCTGGCTACAGATCCTTTCGTTTTCAAATATAACCAATATCCTTTGAAACATGGGCACCAATCATCCTTTCGAGCAGGAAAAGAGAGCAAAAGCTGTGCCGAAAGCCAATAGCGTTAATAAGCTATTGAATAAAAAGGAGGTTTGTGTTTTGATGCAACGACACATGAAAGGTGCGGTTTGTTGCGATACGCAACGATTGAAAAATGATTCTTCCAAGACCCCTCAGTGGTGAAGAGAGGACCATTTTGTTGAAAAATGAAGCGGACCAGTTGCATAAGGGAACGGATTATTCCAGCCCGTATTTTTTCATTTTGCGCCAGAGAGATGCACGATCGATGCCCAGAATTTCCGCGGCTCTGGTGCGCACGCCACCTGTGATGGTAAGAATGTGCCGAATGTAGTCCCGCTCCAGTTCTGCCAGGTTCAACAGATCGCCCGCGGGCCTTTGGTAGGAGTAGAGTTCCACCTCGGCGAGGTCCGGTGGAAGATCCCTGACTTGAATGACCTCTTCCCGGCAAAGGGCGACCGCCCGCTCAAGAATATTTTCCAGCTCTCTTACGTTTCCTGGAAAGGGGTAATTCTGAAGCAGATCCATGGCTTCCTGGCTAATGGCCTGGATCTTTCTTTTGGTTCGCCTGCGGAATCTCTCCAGGAAATGGTAGGCGAGCAGTGGAATATCCCGTTTACGCTCAGCCAGCCTGGGTAAAACGACGCTGACCACATTTAGCCTGAAATAGAGATCCTGACGGAAAGCCCCTTCAGCGGCGGCAGTCTTGAGATCCTTGGCCGACGCCGCGACGATGCGGATGTCCAAAGGGATGGGTCGTGTGCCGCCCACCGGGATAAATTCCCGTTCCTGAATCACCCTCAGCAGTTTCACCTGCATGGGAGGCGGCATGTCACCGATTTCATCCAGGAACAGGGTTCCCCCGTTGGCTGCGGCAAGAAGTCCGGTCTTGTGGCTGTTCGCTCCGGTAAAAGCATCTTTTTCGTGGCCGAATAATTCATTGGCGATGAGATCCTCACTGAAAGCGCCGCAGTTAAAGGCCATGAATGCGCCCTGTTTTCGATGGCTATGGGCGTGCAGGGCGCGTGCTGCCAGTTCTTTTCCCGTACCCGATTCCCCGGTGATGAGTACGTTACACTCGGTGGGCGCAATTTGGTAGATGACCTCCGCCACCTGGGCCATTTTGGGGCTGTCGCCGATGATCAGGGAATTCTCGATCAAATCTTCCGGCTCCTGGGACTTCAGCAGGCATTGGTCTCGCAGAAATTTTACTTCTAATGCTTCTCTTGCCAGCTCGCGAATCTGTTCCGGCGTAAAGGGTTTTTCAAGGTAATGATAGGCTCCCAGTTTGGTCGCTTCAACAGCGCCGTCCAGCGAAGCGTATCCCGTGATGAGGATGACGCCGATATTCGGCGCAGAACGTTTGATATGATCCAGAACCGTTACCCCGTCCATATAAGGCATCCTGACGTCACTAATGACGAGGTCACAGGGATCTTCTTCAAGGCGTTTGAGGGCACGGAAAGGATTTGTAAAGGTGGAAACGCTGTGTCCGTCCTTTTCAAGAATCCGCCGAAGGTTCTTCAGGGTCAACGGCTCATCGTCGATGACAAAAACACGCCCTGCCGATACTTCCTGGCCGTTTTGTTGTTCGGGTTTCATGATCCTTTCCGTTTCATACGCATTCGAAAGATGGCCAACAGTTTCAGCAGGGAAATCAGTACCAGGGCGCCCGCAAAAAGGTCTCCGATGCGGGTGTAAAGGGTTGCCGGTGCCGATGGCGAAATTGGGACGGATTGATCCAGAACCGCTTCCTCAAAAAGGGCGCTCCTGCTAAAGATATCCCCGCTTGCGCCGATAAAAGCGCTGAACCCGGTGTTGGCGGCCCGTATCATGGGAAGCCCGGTTTCCACCGACCGAAATACCGCCATGCTCAAATGCTGGTAGGGAGCGCTGGTGGTGCCGAACCACGCGTCGTTGGTGATGTTGACCAATACTTGGGCCCCATCTCTTGCGAGGTCCCTGGCCAGTTCCGGAAAAATGGCTTCAAAACAGATGAGGACACCCAGGGAAAGGTCCTTTTTCATAAGTGGGCCCTGTCGGTCGCCGCTGACAAAATTTCCGGCGGCTTGAACCAGTTGGTTAAGGAAAGGAAGGTATTTTTTGAGAGGCACATATTCGCCGAAAGGCACCAGGTGTCGTTTGTCATAGTATCCGGTCAAAGAAATGCCTGGCGTTATCATGTAGGCGCGGTTGTAATATTGGATTTGATGGTTTTTGCGTTTATATGCGGGGCTTCCGAAAAGAAGCGTTGCCCCAATCCTGTCGGAAAAATGGCGCATTTGGGATGAAAATGCGGGTGCGTCTTGGTAGAAAAAAGGAAGCGCCGTTTCGGGCCACACGATTAATGCCGGTTTTAAAGGGGCAGCCTGGTTGCTAAGCCTGAAGTAGGTTTCCAGGGTTTTTTTTTGATAACTGGGTTTCCATTTCACGGACTGGTCGATATTCGCCTGTATCACAGCGGCATTCAGGAGCGGTTCTGACTGCCTTTCAACCTTTTTCTGAGCAAGCTGATGAAATCCGTAAAGAATTGTTCCCGCTGCCAGCAACACCACAAAGAGCCACTCCCATTTCAACGAGATGCGTTCAGACTGGTTTTTCATGAAAAAGGATCGGAAGATCAAACCATTTACAAGAACAATCAAAAAGGAAATGCCGTATACGCCAGTAAGGTCGGCGATTTGAATGGCGGCCAGTCGTTCATATTGGGTGTAACCCAGGAGGCACCAGGGAAAGCCGGTAAAAAAATGGGCTCTTACGTATTCCAGACTGACCCATAGGGCCGCCATGAAAAAAAAGGAAAAACGGGTGCCGACCATTTGAGAGGCGAGAGTCGAAAACAGGCCCAAATAGAGGGCCAGGAAACAGGAGAGCAAGAGGAGTGCCAGCAGGCTGATGGCAATATGCAGGTTTCCGTATCGCCCAAGCACGACGATGACCCAGTACAAAAGGGTCAGAAAATGGAAAAAACCCGCAATGAAACCGAGTTTGAACGCACTGTGGGGTCTTTTGTCGCGAAGGGATATGAATAGCGGGATCAAGGCAATCCATGCGAGAAATGAGAATTTCCCCGGCGGGAATGAGGCCGTCAGTAACAGCCCTGATAGAATGGCCAATAACAGGTCGCGAAGGGAAAGGGCGCGCTGTTTCATTGCCGGCATCATGGGAAATTGCTCAGTTGAGTGATGATTCCGAAGACGAATTCCTGAAATTTGATCCGTCATCTTTCTTCGGTGTAATCAAGGCCTTGTCGATCTTCCGCTGATCTCCTTTCTGAATGGTGATGTCAAAATCTCCAAAGGAGGTTTTTTCACCTACTTTGGGGATTTTCCCCAGAAGATGAATAATGAAACCGCCGACGGATTCAAAATCTCCTTCGGGAAACTTTATTTTGAGGTGCTCTTCCAGTTTTTCTATTTCCAAACGTGCATCCACGAGAAAGCCACCGTCATCCAGGATGGAAAGAAGGGGCTCTTCGTGGTCATGTTCGTCCAGGATCTCTCCTACGATTTCCTCCAGAATATCTTCGGTGGTGATGATGCCGGCAGTTCCTCCGTATTCATCGGTAACGATAGCCAAATGGGTTCGTTGCTCCTGAAGATCTTTCAGCAGGTCACTGATAGTTCGGTTCCCGGGAACGAAAAATGGTTTTCTGAAGATTTCAAAGGGGATTCTTGAATCGGGATCTCCACCTAAAAGCCGCAAAAGGTCCTTGGCATGGAGAACCCCCACCACATGGTCTATGTCGTCTTTATGGATGGGAATTCTGGTATGTCCGCACTGGGTGACCAGACTGATCATTTCCCCCAGTGTGCAATCGACGGAGGCGGATGAAATCTCCGTGCGTGGAACCATGATGGAGTGAGCCTTTGTTTCTTTCAGGTCCAGTACGCCGTAGACCATGTGAGATTCTTCATTACTGATAAGGCCCTTGGCCTGCCCTTCATCCATGAGGTCATGGATGCCTTCGGCAAGATCACTGCTGTTGTCCAGGTGGTTTTTTCGCTTGAAAAAGGATCTGAAGTGCTCTAAAAATCCTTTTTCCGAATCATCTTCCAAGAATGTTACACTCTCCTTATTTTAAGGTGTCATTTTATGGGTTTGAAACCGATCATTTTCCAACAAAAAATTTTATGCACCGTTTTTCAAAATGTCAAGATTTTTAACGAAGCTCCGTCCTTATGGGACGGCGTTTTCTCCTTCACATGCGTTGAAAAAGGAAATAATAGCTTGACTGCAGAAAACGACTGTATTAACTTTCTGGCTTGTGGATGTATATTTACTTTCGTACGTCCCCTGGATCAGGAATATTGTGCGGGCATAGCTCAGTTGGTAGAGTACAAGCTTCCCAAGCTTGGTGTCGCGGGTTCGAACCCCGTTGCCCGCTCCATATGGGGCCGCTGGTTTTGGTGAATCCTGGTTCCCCCTTTTCGAGGTTGTCAACGTCGTTAACGCTTGAAGGTTGATCTACTTTGAATTGCGGACGCGGTTTTTGGTGTTCTATGATGCATTAAGCTGCTGGAGACAGGTTTATGTAATCAGGCACCCTACAATTTGTCTGCACAGGGGGAGCGGACCTTTGGTCCGCTTTCTTGCTTTTAGGGCAGTGTTTGGGCTTGTGGCCCCTGAAAAAGAGAAGAGTCCCTGGCGCCTACCAGCGGTTTCAAAACACAGGCATAAATGACCGAATTTTTGTTGGAAGAAATAGAAGCGCTTGTGGAGCCGGTTCTGGATGAAATGGGAATTGAACTGGTGGATTTAGAGTATTTTTCCGGTCACGGCAGGCAAGTCCTCAGGATCTATGCAGACAGGCCAACCGGCATTACACTGGATGATTGTGCCATGGTCAGCCGCGAAATCGGACATCTTCTGGATGTGAGTGACCTGCTCCAACATCAGTATGTCCTTGAGGTATCCTCTCCCGGCCTCAACAGGCCCTTAAAGAGAGAGAAGGATTTTTTTCGGGTTGTCGGGCAGCAGATCAAGGTCCAAACAACCGCTCCCCTGAAAGGGCGCAGCAATTTTTCAGGGGTTCTTCAATCCGTTGAAAACGGTATGCTCAAAATCGATTTGGGCGATGCCGTTGTTCAAATCCCTGCGAAAAGTATTCGAAAAGCCAATCTGGTGTTCGATTTCCATAACCAGGGGTGATTAGAGGTAACTACTAGAGGTAATTCAACTATTTGGGTGGAGCAAGTAAATGGTTTCTGACTTAAGAAAGGTGATTGACCAGGTAAGCCGGGAAAAAGGTGTTGATCAGGCTGTATTGATCGGGGCGCTTGAGGAAGCGGTAAAAGCGGCCGCCAGAAAAAAATACGGTACCGAATACGATCTTGAGGTCATCTACAATGAGGAGATGGGGGAAGTAGAGGCGTTCGAATTCAAGGAAGTGGTTGAAGAAGTGGAAAACCCAAATCTTCAGATCTCACTTAAAGAAGCCCTGGAACTGGATCCGGAGACTGAAATAGGAGACAGCCTGGGTATCAAGATGGATCCTGACACCTTTGGAAGGATTGCGGCTCAATCAGCAAAACAAGTCATTATGCAGCGGTTGAAGGAAGCGGAACGGGATATCGTTTACGATGATTTTGTCGACAGGCGTGGTGAAATCGTCAACGGTATTGTGCAACGGTTTGACAGGGGATCCATTATTGTCAACCTGGGCCGTGCTGAGGCTGAATTGCCCCACAAGGAACAGATCCCAAGAGAATCCTACAAGCAGGGGGATCGCATCAGGGCCTATATACTCGATGTTCGAAAAATCAGCCGTGGGCCTCAGATCATACTTTCAAGAACCCATCCCAACATTGTGGCCATTCTGTTCGAAAATGAAGTTCCCGAGATTTCTGAAGGTATCGTCCAGATTATGCAGGTGGCCCGCGAACCGGGAGGCAGGGCCAAAATCGCCGTCAGTTCAAAGGATGCGGATGTGGATCCTGTGGGGGCATGTGTCGGTATGAAAGGGAGGCGTGTTCAGGCGGTGGTCCAGGAGTTGCGAGGGGAGAAAATCGATATTGTCACCTGGGATCCCGACTCGGCAAAATTCATATGCAACGCGCTGGCACCTGCTGAAATTACCAGGGTTATTGTGGATGAAGATAACCACAGCATGGAGGTTGTGGTTCCCGATGATCAACTCTCTCTGGCCATTGGAAAACGGGGACAAAACGTACGCCTGGCGGCTAAATTGACAGGTTGGCGCCTCGATGTGGTTGGAGAAACAAAATATAACGAAACGCTTAAAGATGGGTTTCGCTCGCTTCTGGATTTGAGTGGCGTGGGTGAAAAAATTGCCACCGAATTGTATGATTCCGATTTTCGATCCGCTCGGGACATTGCAGGTTCGACGGTCGAGGACTTGATGGTGGTGAAAGGGATCAGCCAGGAGAAGGCTGAGACGCTCATCGCCGAGGCGAATGCCTACCTTCTCGCCAAATCACGGGAACCAAGGGAAGATGCACCCGGCGAATCCGAGCCCGGTAATGTTCAGGAATCAGAACCCGTCGTTGATGAAGAAGAGAATGCTCCCGACAGTGAGCCTAGGAGCGGTGAGAAGATGGCGGCGGAGCCGATAGAATCGGACGAAACGGAAGCGGCATCAACGAAAACAACCGCTGATGAGTAGAACCCGGGGGCACATCCCCATGAGGACATGTATATCCTGTGGGGTTAAACGAGAGAAAAAGGAACTGATTCGGTTGGTTTTGGATACCGATGGTGTGGTCGTCAGAGACAATATTGGAAAAGGGCGGGGCGCCTATATTTGCGGGGATGAGAATTGTTTGTCCATGTTGAAAACGGGCAAAGGTCTGAACAGGGCTTTCAGACGGAAAGTTTCCATTCCCATTGGTGTGAATGATTTTTTGAAGTGACGACAAAACGCCATTTTTCGGTAGCCCGTAAAACAGTAAGGGAGTACCGGTACTTAACAGATTTCTGGGGGAATTTATGGCTAAAATCAGGGTGTATGAGTTAGCGAGGGAACTCAAGATAGAGAGCAAAAAGCTCGTGGAGGACCTCAACGCGGGCGGACTTCAGATAAAAAACTATATGAGTACCCTTGATGAGGAAATGGCTTCCAAAGCCAGGAAGATTATTTCCGGTGCCGTTTCGGAAGTGGTGGTTGAAAAAAGAGTTAAACCCCGTGTGATTCGCAGGCGGAAAAAAATCGTACAGGTAGAACCAAAACCGGTTGAACCAGAAGACGAATTGCAAGAGGAAAAAGTGCCTACGGACCGCGCACCTGAAGCGGTTCAGCAAGTTTCTGCTGAAGAGGCAGTTCCCCCACCGGCGCCCGACGTGGTGGAAGCGCCGACAACAGCCGAAGCTTCGCCCGTGAAACCGGCAGAAGATGCCAAAGCACCGGTAGAAGATGTCGAAACACCGGCGGAAGAGATCGTCAAAGCCCCCGTGAAAATCGCTCCCGCACCCGAAACGCCTGAAAAAACCGTAAGTGAACCATCTGAAGTTACTGAGGGAAAATCCCCGGCTCAGAAACCTGCCGTTTCGGAAAAATCGCCTCAAAAAGAGGTGCCTTCGAAAGAAACGGAAGCGGTGCCCAGAGAAAAGAAAACCCAGGGAACGGAAAAACCCGCCAAAATAAAAGGGAAAAAAGGAAAGAAAAGAAAGTCCGAAAAACCTGCCAAGATTATCAGTCCGCCGGAAGAGGGTCCGCTTAAGAATCTCCTGGCCAGAGAATCTGAAAAGAAACAGGTGAAACCGAAAGCGCCGATGCCGAAACGCGGTATTGCCGAGCCGGTTTCCGAGATACCTGGAGAGCCGTTGCCGCCCAAAGTATTGGAGCCGCTGCCCGATGATACCAAACCTTCAAAAAAGAAGAAGAGCTGGAAAAATGACTCGGCCGATGCGCCGCCGAAACGAGCCGTTATAAAACGGCGAAAAAAGGAAGTTTACGAACGGGCGGATCTTTACCAGGATCGCGGCAAAAAGCATAAGGGAAAAAAAGGCGGCAAGAAAGCCAAAGAAACTCCCAGAAAGTTCAAGCAGACGGAGATAACAACGCCTAAAGCCATCAAGAGAAGGATTAAAGTCCAGGAGACCGTCACGGTCACGGAGCTGGCCAAAGCCATGGGGACCAAGGCAACGGAATTACTGAAACGCCTTATGAAACTGGGCGTCATGGCCAATATCAACCAATCGCTGGATTTTGAAACGGCATCCCTGGTTGCCGATGAACTCGGCTTCGAATTGGAGCTGGACACTTTTGAAGAAGAACGCTTTTTTTCCGATGTGGAAGACTCGCCGGAAAACCTGATGCCGAGACCGCCGGTTGTGACCATTATGGGGCATGTGGATCACGGCAAAACCTCCCTGCTCGACTATATTCGGGAGTCAAACATTATCAGTGGTGAGTCGGGCGGCATTACGCAGCACATCGGGGCATATTATGTTAAGCGCAAAGGCGGTGATATCGTTTTTCTCGATACACCCGGCCATGAGGCATTTACGGCCATGAGGGCCCGAGGTGCCAAAATTACCGATATTATCGTTCTGGTGGTGGCGGCCGATGACGGGGCCATGCCCCAGACCAAGGAAGCTATTAACCATGGACGGGCCGCTAATATTCCCATTGTCGTGGCCATTAATAAAATGGACAAACCCAATGCCGACCCGGATCGGGTGAAAAGGGAATTGGCCGAACTGGATCTGGCGCCTGAAGAATGGGGAGGCGATACGCTCCTGGGAGAGATTTCAGCCAAGACGGGAGAAGGCGTTGATGATCTTCTGGGATTGATTCTGTTGCAGGCTGAAATGCTTGAATTGTCGGGGAACCCCAACAGGGAGGCCAGAGGATCCGTGGTGGAAGCGGAGTTGGATAAGAGCCGGGGGCCGGTTGCCACGGTTCTGATTCAAAACGGCACACTCAAACAGGGCGACCAGTTTGTCTGCGGTGAGCATTTCGGGCGTGTGCGTGCCATGCTGGACAGCCGGGGGCAAAAAATGACCTCCGCGGGTCCTTCGGCCCCCGTTGTTCTTTACGGGATTTCCGGCGTTCCCATGGCCGGAGACGAGTTCATTGTCGTAAAGGATGAAAAGGTCGCTAAACAGATCATTGAACATCGCAAAGAGAAATCAAAGAAGCCGGACGGTGCAAAACCCGGTGTGGTGAGCCTTGATGATCTGTACGAGAGAATTAAAGACGGTGGTATTAAAGAACTGAACATTATCCTTAAGGCCGATGTGCAAGGCTCCGCGGAGGCACTCGCCGACTCACTGGTCAAACAAAGCACGGATGCTGTAAAGCTGCAGGTGATCCACTCGGCGACCGGCGGCATTACGGAATCTGATGTGACCCTTGCTGCTGCCTCCGATGCCATTATTCTGGGCTTTAATGTGAGGGCCAACCAAAGGGTTCTTGATCTGGCGGAGAAAGAAAACATCGATATTCGATTTTATGATGTTATTTATAATGCCATCAATGACGTGCGTTTGGCAATGGCAGGCCTTCTGGAACCCATTTTGAAAGAAAACGTCATCGGGCATGCGGAAGTCAGGGAAATTTTTCGTGTCCCCAAAATTGGCACCATTGCAGGTTGTTTTGTCACGGACGGGCATGTGGAAAGAAATGCCAAAGTTCGATTACTGAGAGACGATGTGGTCGTTTTTGACGGCAAAATCTCATCCCTTAAACGCTTCAAGGAAGATGCTAAAGAAGTTCAATCCGGTTATGAGTGCGGTATTGGACTGGACAATTTCGGTGATGTCAAGCCCGCGGATGTTTTCGAAATCTACAAGTTGGAAGAAGTTGCGGCGGAACTTTAAGAACGATGGTGGTGGGTACGTTGAAGGTCGAGTTTCTTCTTTTTGACAACCGGTCACTCAAGGGGAAACGAAAAGTCGTCCGGAGTATGGTCGATAAAGTGAAGTCCAAGTTCAATGCGGCTGTTGCTGAAGTGGGTGCCAACGACAAATGGCAGAAAATTGAATTGGGGATCAGTACGGTGGGGAATGACCGGCGCCATGTTGACTCCTCCCTCAGCCATATCCTCGATTTTCTGGAATCTCTTTGTCTGGCTCAAATTGTGAACACGGAAATTGATATTATCAACATGTAACGGGTTGTCCGGAACCGGCGGAAAACTTGATAACCCTTAGATATTTGGTAAGAAAAGGTAAATTTTTATGTTGCCCGGGAAACGCTCCGTACGTGTTGGAGACGTAATTTTAAGAGAGGTGGCCCTCCTGTTGCTGGAGAAGGTAAGAGATCCGCGTGTTAAGGGCGTAACCCTTACAGGGATTCATTTGAGCGATGATTTGAAGCAGGCCCGAATATATTACAGTGTCATGGGGGATGAAACCCGGGTTCTAAAGGCACAGTCAGGACTTGACAGCGCAAAGGGATTTGTAAAAAGGGAAATCGGAAGACGTGCGAGCCTGCGGTATATTCCCGACATTACGTTTGTCTATGATCCTTCGCTCAAAACCGGAGACCATATGGAGCGTATCTTTGAAAAAATCCGGACGGCGGAGTAGGTGAATGGTTGCGGAGAACGCCCTTCTCGTTCCTTTAAAACAGATTGCTGACGTTCTGAGGGAAGGAAGCCGTTTCTTGATGATGACCCATGAGGCGCCGGATCTGGACGGACTCGGGTCTATGTTTGCCCTTTCAAGATGTTTGACGGATTTGGGCAAGGAAGTGGTCACGGTGGTCCAGAAACCCATTGTTCCGTCTCTGGCATTTTTAAGGGGTGTTGAAAGGGCCGTGTTAAAAGATTCTCAGCTCCAAAAGGGATTTGATGCTGTTTTGGCCCTTGATTGCGCGGAAAGGGAAAGGCTCGGTTCATGTGTGGACTTGTGGCCCGAGGAAGGCCCCACCATTAACATTGACCATCATGAGACCAACACCCTGTTCGGCCGGTTCAACCTGGTGGACAGCAATAGCTCATCAACGGCTGAGTTGGTCTATCAATTGATCAGGACGGGGAATTTCCCACTGGACCCGGCGGCCGCGGAAAATTTATTCGCGGCCATCCAGTCGGATACCGGTTCTTTCAGGTTTACCAATACAACATCGACCGCCATGAGAATTTCGGCGGATTTGCTGGATCAAGGGGTGAGTCCCTGGGAGATTTATCTGAAAAGTGTGAGTGGATACGGTCCGGAGCGATTGGCATTATTATCCAGGGCGCTGGGGCAGGTGGAGTTTCACGGTGAAGGCAGAATCGGCATGCTGGTGCTTTCAAAAGAGATGATTAAAGCATGTGGCGCGCGCCCTTCGGACAGTGAGGGGTTCGTGGATTATCCCCGGTATATCAAAGGGGTGGAACTGGCGGTGATGATCTTGGAGAAAGATGACAACACCTATAAGTTCAGCATGCGCTCAAACCGCGGGGTGAATGTGGCGGATCTGGCGATGCGGTTCGGTGGCGGCGGTCATGGGAGGGCGGCGGGATTTACCATGAGCGGATCCCTTGCGGCGTTAAAAAGAGATTTTTTGTCTGAAGCGGGCCGGTCGTTGAATGAAACGCCCGGATGACGGCATACTTCTGGTCGACAAAGCAGCGGGTGAAACGTCACATGATGTTGTCAGAAAAGTAAAATCCGCCCTTCGTTACGGCAGGCGTTACAAAATCGGACACGCGGGTACGCTTGATCCCTTTGCAACCGGATTGCTGGTGGTTCTTCTGGGACAAGGAACCAAACTCTCCCGTTTTATGATGGCCGGAGAAAAGGAGTATCTTGCGACCCTGGAACTGGGCATAGAAACCGACACACTCGATCCCACGGGTACGGTGACGGCGATGCGGGACGTGCCCCGGATGAGCGAGGCGCATATTCGGAATACGGCCAAACGGTATGAAGGGAAGATTCGGCAGACACCGCCTGTCTACTCTGCGGTGAAACATCAGGGAGCAAGGGCCTATAAGCTGGCCAGGAAAGGCGTTGCGGTAACGCTGAAGGAGAGAGAGGTTATTGTGCACGCTTTGTCCATTGTCTCGGTGGAGTTGCCTGAAATTACCATGCGGATCAGATGTGCGGGCGGTACTTATATTCGGAGCCTTGCGGCGGACCTGGCCCGGGACCTGGGGCCGGGGGGGCGCTTGAAGACCCTTAGAAGGCTCAGGAGCGGGGTTTTCGATGTTGCCGACGCCATACATTCCGGAGATGTTTTGACGGATGTGAACCTTCGAAAAATGGGGATTCCATTAACAAAGGCTCTGCCGGGCATGGACGAAATCTCACTTGGTGAGATGCTGGCCGAAAAAGTGAGACAGGGGTATCAGCCCAGTTGGAATGAACTGATCTCTACTGATGACCCCGGTGATCCTTTGAAGGAAAATTACGTAAAACTGGTCAGTGGCGAAAAACTTCTGGCCATCATAAAGAAAAGCGACGGAGGGGACGGTCATGAAAAGGTGAAATTTGAGAGGGTGTTTTCTTGATCTTATTTTGTTTTCTGTTCCCATATTGAGCGTTTGGGAATGTGGCCCCTGGAAAGATTTCAGATGACCGGCATGCTTTGAGACTCTTCCGGGACAACCGATATTTTTAATAAAGTCTAAGTTTAGCGGTTTTACAAAAACATCAATTTTTAGGAGGTACGAAAAGTGGTTTTGACAGCGGGAGCAAAGAAAGAAATTCTTGATCGGTTCAAGCTTCATGAAAAGGATACCGGTTCGCCCGAGGTTCAGATTGCCTTACTGACCAGCAGAATCAAATATCTTACGGAACATTTCAAGGTCCATAAGAAAGACCATCACTCACGCCGAGGACTGTTGAAACTGGTGGGCCAGAGGAGAAGGCTTCTTAATTATTTGAAAAAGAGAGATCTGGATAAATACCGGGTGCTGATCAAAGAGTTGGGCATTCGGAAATAGTGTAACTGCTCATGCAATGACCTGTCCTGATTTTCACCCCGTGTTTCGGAATTGTGAAAAAATGGCAGTGGTTGCAATTATCCACCAAGTTTAAAGTAGGGGTTTACAATGATCAGGTTCGCAATGTTTTCTTAGCCAACTGCAGCCAGACTTGAGCCGATGCGCTTTTTCGAAACACGGTTTACAAAAAGACCAACAAACGTCTATTTGAAAGGATATATGAAATAATGGTGAAAAATTACTCGATTGAAATAAGTGGCCGGAACATCCATGTGGAAACTGGGCGTATTGCCAAACAGGCAAATGGATCGGTCGTTGTGACTTCCGGTGAAACCGTTGTCCTGGTGACTGCCGTTGCAACGGATGATGTTCGTGAGGGAATCGATTTTCTTCCCCTTACCGTGGAATATCAGGAGATGTCATATGCCGGCGGACAGATACCAGGGAATTTTTTCAGAAGGGATATGGGAAGACCCGGAGAAAAAGAGACACTGATTTCGCGTTTGATAGACAGGCCCCTCAGGCCTTTGTTTCCTGATAATTATCATTACGAAACCCAGGTGATCGCCACGGTGCTTTCAACTGACAAGGAGAATGAGGCCGATATGCTCGCCATGTTGGGCGCATCCGCCGCCCTTGAGATATCGGATATTCCTTTTCTGGGCCCCATTGCAGGGGTGAAGGTGGGAAGAGTTGACGGAGAATTTGTGGCCAATCCCACCATTACGCAGCAGGAGGAAAGCGATATAAACCTCATTGTGGCGGGAAACCGCGATGGCATTGTGATGGTTGAAGGCGGTTCCCGGTTCGTCAGCGAGTCGGACATGATTGACGCGATTTTCTATGGACACCAGGCCATCCAGCCCATGCTGGATATACAGGAATCCCTTAAAAAAGAGGTGGGCAAGCCCAAGAGAAGTATTCCCGATGAAGTGGCGGATGCATCCCTTAAGGTAAAAGTTGAAGAGATGGGAGAACCCTTGCTCAAAGAAGTATTGAGCATTGCCGATAAAATGGACCGGCAGGCAAAAAGGCGGGATGCTCAAAATCAAGTGGTGGATGCCCTTTTGGAAGAGCATGAGGGACAGAAATCGGAAATTAAGGATTTCTTCCACTCCCTCGAAAAGAAAATGGTTCGCAGCATGATCTTGGATGAAGGCAAACGGATCGATGGCCGTGCCTTTAATGAAGTACGCCCCATTGAATGCCTGGTGGGGCTTCTGCCCCGTATTCACGGGTCGGCCCTGTTTACCAGGGGTGAAACCCAGGCCATGGTGCTCACCACCCTCGGTACGGAAAGGGACCGGCAGAGAATTGAATCCATTTTTGGAGAGGAGTTGAGGGCTTTTATTCTGCACTATAACTTTCCGCCCTACAGCGTTGGTGAGGCTAAACGACTCGGTGGTCCCGGGCGCAGGGAAATCGGACATGGTGCACTGGCCAGAAGGGCTCTTTTGCCTGTATTGCCCAGCGAAGAAGACTTCCAATACTGTATCCGTGTGGTATCTGAAATTCTGGAATCCAATGGCTCCTCCTCCATGGCCAGCGTCTGCGGGGGCTGCCTGTCGCTCATGGACGCGGGCGTTCCCATCAAGGACCTGGTGGCCGGTGTGGCCATGGGACTGGTGGCGGAAGGGGACAAGGTCGTGGTATTGACCGATATCCTGGGAGATGAAGATCATTACGGGGATATGGATTTCAAGGTGACCGGCACCAGCGAAGGCATTACGGCCCTTCAGATGGACATTAAGATCGAAAGGCTTACCCGGGAGATCATGGAACAGGCCCTGGAACAGGCCAAAGAAGGGCGCCTCCATATTCTGGGATGCATGAAGGAGACCATTGCGCAGCCCCGAAATGAGGTTTCCGAGTATGCGCCCATTATTACCAACGTCAAGATCAGCCCCGAAAAGGTGCGGGTTCTGATCGGTCCGGGTGGCAAAACCATTCGGGAAATATGCAATGTCTCCGGTGCCAGGATTGACGTGGACGACGAGGGTGTTGTAACTATTTCGTCCCCTGATAAAGAATGTTCCGATGCGGCCATGAAAATGGTCAAGGAAATTGTGCAGGAAGCCGAGGTGGGAAAATTGTATCAGGGCAAAGTGGTCAAAATCATGGACTTCGGAGCTTTCGTGGAAATTTTCCCGGGTACCGATGGGTTGGTACATATATCCCAGCTGGCGCCGGAGCGGGTGAACAAAGTGACCGATGTGCTCAATGAAGGCGATGAGGTCCTGGTAAAGGTCCTGGAAGTGGGCAAAGACGGCCGAATCCGTCTATCCCGAAAAGCGGCATTGGGAGAAACCCCGGATGAATCGTAAGACCGTATTGAATAACGGCGTCAGGATCGTCTCGGAGCGGTTGCCCCACGTCCGTTCCGTTTCGCTGGGTATCTGGGTGAACACCGGCTCCCGGGACGAATCGCCGTCTGAAAACGGGGTTTCTCATTTTATTGAACATATGAGTTTCAAGGGAACCCGCAATCGCAGCGGTTTTCAAATTGCAAAAGACCTTGATGCCATCGGTGGCCTTTCAAACGCGTTTACAGGGAAGGAAACCACCTGTTTTTACGGCAAGGTTCTGGACCGGCATTTTCCGTTTCTGGCGGATATCCTGTCTGATATCTTCATTCATCCCACATTCCAGCCCGAGGACATGGAGCGTGAGCGGGAGGTGATTTTCCAGGAAATCAGCATGGTGGAGGACACCCCCGACGACTACCTCAATGTCCTTTTTCAAAGTCTTTTCTGGCCGGACCATCCCATCGGTCGCCCCATTCTGGGAAGCACCGAAACCGTTGCGCGAATGGACCGCCAAATGATCCATGAATATATCAAAAAGCATTACATTCCCGAACGGGTCCTGGTTGTGGCCGCGGGCCATGTGGATCACGATGCCATGGTTGACTATTTCAGACCGATTTTTGAAATCGGCGGGGATTTCTCCAAAGAAAAGCCCGAAAGAAGTCTCCCTGCGAACGGCGGTGGCGTGATGGTGATGCCCAAGGCCCTGGAACAGGTCCATTTTTGTCTGGGAAGCGATGCGCCAAGCCATGTGGATGAGTCCCGGTTCGCCTGTGCACTTCTTAATACCATTTTGGGCGGCAATATGAGTTCAAGGCTCTTTCAGGAAATCAGGGAGAACCGGGGGCTCGCTTACTCGGTCTATTCCTTTTTTTCACCCTATGCCGATGCGGGACTCTTCGGTGTATATGCGGCCACCGATGCCCGAAACATGAATTCAGTGCTTGAAGTTACGCAGAATGAAATTAAGAAAATCAGCCGCGGAGAGCTGAGCGGAGATGAACTGGACATTGCCAAGGAAAATGTGATCGGCGGCATGTATCTTTCAGCGGAGAGTTCAGACAGTCGAATGATGCGGGCGGCCAAAAATGAGTTTATTTTTGAAAGATATGTGGATTATGAAGAGGTTGCCGAAAGCATCGAACGGGTGAGTGTTGATGACGTGGTCGAGATGGCCAACAGGATTTTCGGTGACGGACAGATTGCCTTTGCGGCACTCGGTCCCATCGAAGAAAATGAAGTTGACCAGGGGTGCCTTGTGTACCGGTAATTTTGGAAGAGGCGACCGTTGGATACCATTCCCGTAAAGATAAAAATCTGCAACCCTGTTTTAATCAATAATGGGTTTTCCCTTCCCGATTATGCTTCCGAGGGGTCTTCGGGCATGGACCTTCGGGCCTGCGTTGAAACGCCCGTTGCCCTAAAACCGGGTCGTATAAAACTGATCCCGACGGGGCTCGCCATTTCCATGCCACCGGGTTACGAGGCGCAGATTCGCCCCCGAAGCGGCCTGGCCCTGAAACATGGCATCGGTATGGTAAATGCTCCCGGTACCATCGACCAGGATTACAGAGGTGAGATCGGCATCATCCTGATTAATTTGGGAGAAGAACCTTTTGTGATCAGCATGGGGGACCGCATTGCCCAGATGGTGTTTTCAAAGGTCTATCGGGCCGATTTGAAGCCTGTGGCGGAGTTGGATGACACCATGAGAGGGAAGGGCGGCTTCGGCCATAGCGGGGTCCAATAAAAGAGACCATGAAATTTTCCGTCCTCTCTTCCGGGAGCCGTGGCAACAGCTGCTATCTCGAAACCGGCAGTGCCAGAATCCTGGTGGATGCGGGTCTCAGCGGGATTGAGATCGAACGGCGTCTGGCGGCTGTGGGCGTTTCGCCCCAAAGTCTTGACGCCATTTTTGTGACCCACGAACATACGGACCACATCAAAGGCGTGGGGGTTCTGGCGCGACGCTATAATCTTCCCGTCTATGCCAACCAGGAAACCCTTGATTGTGCGCAGAAAGCCCTGGGGAAACTTCCCGCCGTTATTTCATTTCAAACCGGTGAAACCCTCACTATAAATAACCTCTCCATCGAAACCTTTACCAAATGCCATGATGCGGCGGATCCCATGGGTCTGGTGTTCCGGAATAACGGCATAAAGATCGGTCTTGTGACGGATATGGGTCGGAGCACCCGTCTGGCGGAGGATCGATTAAGGGCGTGCAATGTCCTGGTCCTTGAATTCAATTACGATCCCACCATGCTCAGCGAAGGACCTTACCCGTTGGATCTCAAGCGAAGAATCCATGGTTCCGAGGGGCATCTGTCAAACCAGCAGGCCGGAGAACTTCTGGAAACCCTATCCCATGACGACCTGGAGTATTTGGTCCTGGCGCATTTAAGTGAAACCAACAATACGCCCGACAAGGCCCTATCAGCGGCAAAAGCCGTATTGAAAAACTGCGGTCTCAAAGGGACGCGGATTCTGTTGGGGAAACAGGCCGAGCCATCGCCATTTATAGAACTGTAATGGCCCCGGCTTTCAAAAGCTAAAAGATGAGGCGGCTATTTTCTTGTAAATGATGAAAAGCGTTGAAGCAGGACACATGATTTTAGAGGACCCAAAACTACACGTGGTCCTGTACCAACCGGAAATCCCCGCCAATACCGGAAATATCGCCAGGCTCTGCGGTGCTGCCCAATTGCGGCTTCATCTGATCCACCCCTTAGGGTTCAGCGTTGACGACAAACACCTGAAACGGGCCGGGCTTGATTACTGGCCCGAGATCGATGTGCAGCACCATGCGAATTTTGATGCATTTTTGAATGGAATGGACAAAAACGCCCGCCTCTTCTGCTTCAGCGGTCATGCGAGCACGGTTTATCCTCAAGCAACGGTGAATCGAGGGGATTACCTCCTTTTTGGACGTGAAACCCTCGGGCTGCCGTTAGAGATAAGAAACGCCTACCCCTGCTATCGGGTCCCCATCTGGGGAAAAGTCCGCAGTTTAAACCTTTCTACCACTGTGGGTATTGTGTCCTATCATTATCTTTACCAAATGGGTTTTTTTTGATATTCAGAAATTATCAAAGTCTTTTTTCTTGAGAATTGTTCACATGGAAACCATGCACCCGGTACAAAAGCGCATTTTTCAACAAATGCGGGTAAAGGGACGGGGGACATCCATAAAATAATAAAATTCAAAGTCTTCCCTTTAACATTCATCAAGATTATGGGCCTTCTATTTGTTGTATAGCATGGGATTTTTATAATTTTATGGACGTCCCCAAAGCCCTCATTTTAAGGGTCGTTTCCGGTGTCGCTGTTTTGCCTTGTGTGCGAAATGGGTGAAGTCATGCTTAACATCACGAGATCTGCAAAACAAGCGGTCAGGGAGATTGTGGTCCGGGAAGAGACCCTTTCCCCCATCCGTATCATGATGGCAGGCGGTTGCATCGGTCCCCGTTTGGGCATGCTGTTTGACCAGGCGCGGCCGGAAGATCAAGTCTTTGAAGTGGAAGGAATTCAATATGTGATTGATAGAAAACTGTTGTTTCAATTTCAACCCATTACCGTGGATTACATAACCGATTCGTCGGGAGGAAGGTTTTGTATTACGTCCCCACAACATGATATCGATCTATAATTGTGGTAGCGCGAACACCTTCGTTATTTTCATTTTCTTTCCAAAACAGCGGCACCTTATTTCGTTCAGTATGCCTTGTCATTCGCGTGGGACCTGCTATAATCTACTGCCGCACGGCCAAAGTCAAAAAATATTAGGGGTGTTAGCGGGTTTTTTTGCGCCAAGACGTCCTTGCATGAGATTTGTTTTCATTCATCTTGTTTGAAACAGGGCATCAGTTTTTGTTGAGGAGGAATAAAATCCATGTTTCCGGAACTCACCCGCCATACGCGCGTGCTGGAGATCGTCGGCGATACTATCCGCGTGAAAGCCCAAGGGGCCGCCTTCGGCGATCTGGCCATAGTGGAAAATGTGGATGGCGAAACCAGCCAGGCCAAGGTGGTGGCCCTGGATGGTGATATTGTCAGCCTGCAGGTGTTTGCGGGGGGGAAAGGGCTTTCCACGCGGGCCGTGGTGCGCTTTTTGGGGCATCCTCCCAACGTTATCTACTCCGACAATATTTTGGGACGTATCTTCAAAGGGTCGGGCGAACCCTTTGACAACGGCCCCGATCTGGAATCGGATCCGAGGATCGAGATGGCGGGTCCCACAGTCAATCCCATGATGCGGGTGGTCCCGGACAAAATGATTCAAACGGAAGTCCCCATGATCGATCTTTTCAACTGCCTGGTGGAAAGCCAGAAAATCCCCATCTTTTCGGTGGCCGGTGAGCCGTATAATGAATTGCTGGCCCGCATCGGTTTTCAGGCGGACGCGGATATCCTGGTGTTCGGGGGGTTGGGCCTCATCTTTGACGATTACCACTTTTTCAAAACCGCCTTTGAATCCCACGGGGTGTTTCACCGGACGGTCATGTATGTGAACCTGGCGTCCGACCCCATTGTGGAGCGGCTCTCCATTGCCGATATGGCCCTGGCCGTGGCGGAGAAGTTTGCCGTTGAAGAGGGTAAACGGGTGCTGGTGCTCATGACCGACATGACGGCCTATGCCGATGCCATGAAGGAAATCGGCATTTCCCTTGAGCGCATCCCGGCGGCCCGGGGGTACATGGGGGATTTGTACACCCAATTGGCCATGCGCTACGAGAAAGCCTGCGATTTCAAGGGGGCCGGCTCCGTCACCATCCTCACGGTAACCACCATGCCCGGCAATGACGTGACCCATCCGGTGCCGGACAATACGGGCTATATTACCGAAGGCCAACTCTATCTGCACGACGGCTATATCGATCCCTTCGGATCCCTTTCCCGGTTGAAGCAGAAAGTGATCGGAAAGGCCACCCGCGAGGATCACGGGCAGATCATGAACACCATGATCCGTCTTTATGCGGAAGCCCTGGAAGCCGAAAAGAAACAGGCCATGGCCTTCGAACTCTCCCCCTTTGATGAAAAACTCATTAAATTCGGCACGCTTTTTCGCGAAGGGTTCATGGACATAAAGGTTTCCATGCCCGTGACAGAAGCTCTGGATCGGTGCTGGGGAACCCTGGCGGAATGTTTTGAACAAGGGGAACTCCTTATGAAACAGGGGCTCATCGACAAATATTTTCCTGGTGAAAGCCCTTAACCCATGGCCAAGCTGGTTTTAAGCAAATCGGGACTTCAGAAGCAGCGGGAAAACATGCGGCTCTATGAACGGGTGCTGCCGTCTCTGGACCTCAAGCGAATGCAGCTTACGGCGGAACTGAAACGCGCTCAGGAGCAGGCGGCCGATTCAAAGGCGGATGCGGAAAGGCTCAAGCAAGAGGTGGCCCGGCAGTTGCCCATGCTGGCGGATGGGGAAATGGACCTCCTGGGGCTGGTTGAAGTGGAGAAAATTGATGTGGGTGAAGAAAACATGGTAGGCGTCAGACTTCCCAAGCTTTCGGGCGTTTCGTTCCGGGTCGCTTCCTATTCGATGCTGGCCAGGCCCCACTGGACGGACGTCCTGGCAAAGCGGCTCAAGCAAATGGTATCCCAGGAAGTCCTGGTTCAGGTCATGGCCCGGCGAGTTTTTCTCCTGGAACGGGCCGTTCGCAAAATCACGCAACGCACCAACCTCTTTGAAAAAGTCCTTATTCCCGAAGCCAGGCAAAATATCCGGAAAATACGGATCTATCTGGCCGATGCGGACCGGGCGGCCGTGATACGGTCAAAGATTACCAAACGCATTCGCCAGAAACAGGTTCAGGTCTTATCAGGAGTTGTCCCGTGACCATTGTGGCCCTTGAAAAAGTGACCTTCTGCGGCCACGTGGACGATCGCAGGCAAATCCTCGGCGATCTTCAAGCGCTGGGGTGTTTGCACCTGATCCCCTTGAATCCGAAAAGGGATGCCTATGGCACGCCCGGCCCTTCGTCCAGAGCCCGTGAAGCCCTGCGGTTTCTCAAGAGCTGTCCCAACCGGCGGCGGCAGGTCACCCGGGCCGACCCATTTGATGCGGCCGATATCGAGGCCCGGGTCCTCCATATAAAAGACCGCATCGGGGAATTGGAACATGAACGGGATTTTCTTCTGGGCCGTATCGACAATCTGTCTCCCTGGGGCGCCTTTGATTTTCCTGAGACCGAGGACTTAAACGGCCTGAGGCTGTGGTTTTACATTGTGCCCCACAAGGAGATGGAAAAGTTTCGGGCTTCAAGCCTCGTGTGGCAAAGGGTGTTTGCCGACAACCGGTTTTCGTATGTGGTGGTCATTTCCACCGATCAGCCGGAAGGGATGCCCGTGGAACGAATCCGCACGGGTAATCGCACCCTCTACCAGCTGGAAAGCCGGTTGGAAGAGGTGGAACTGGCGCTGGAGGATCTGTTCGCCGAACGTTCCGGACTGACCCGCTGGATCACCCTCTTTGCCCACAACATCGAACGACTGGAGGATCAGGGGGCAGTACTCGATGCGGTGAAGCAATCCTATGCGGAGGATGCGGTCTTTGCCCTGCAGGCGTGGGCGCCAGAAAGGAATGTTCCCCAGTTGCAACAATATGCCCGCGATCACAAAATGGTTTTTGAAACCGAAACCCCGAAAGCCGATGAGATCCCCCCCACGCTCATGGAAAACCCCAAAGCCGTGGCCGGGGGCCAGGATCTGGTCTCCTTTTATACCACGCCCCAATACTGGTTGTGGGACCCGTCCACCATTGTGTTTTTTTCCTTTGCGGTCTTTTTCGCCATGATTTTTGCGGATGCGGGATACGCCGCCCTTTTGGGCCTGGTGATTGCCGGTTTCTGGAGGAAAATGGGGCGTTCGGAAACGGGTCGCAGGCTTCGGATGCTCTCCCTATTCATGGTGGGCGCGGGGATTCTGTACGGTATCATGGTGGGCAGTTATTTCGGGGTCGCCCCTCAGCAGGGGACTGTTGTGGCCCGGTTCAGGATCATCGACATGATGGATTTCGATCTCATGATGCAATTGTCCATTTTACTGGGGGTGTTTCATCTGGTGCTCGCCAACGGGTTCACCGCCTGGAACTTCAGACATTCCATAAACGCCTTCAAACCGCTGGCTTGGATTCTCGTTTTTGCGGGGGGGACGCTTATCTGGCAGGCATCGGCACATACGGGGACGCCGGCCTCCCTGAAGGGCGCCGGTGTCATTGTCCTGGGCTTAGGTCTCACAGGCGTGCTCCTGTTCACCAGTACGGAAGGGTCTCTTTGGAAGCGGTTGTTGAAGGGGCTCTCCGGACTAACCGGCATTTCCAGCGCTTTCAGCGATGCCCTCAGTTATCTGAGGCTTTTTGCATTGGGGTTGGCCAGCGCTTCCCTGGCCGGGACCTTTAACGCCATGGCGGGCCAGGTCAAGGAAACCCTTCCGGGAATCGGTATTTTTTTCGCCCTTTTGATTGCCCTTTTGGGACACACATTGAATTTCGTTCTGGCCGTTGCCAGTGGTTTTATACACGGGTTGCGGCTCAATTTCATCGAATTTTTCAGGTGGAGCATTACCGAGGAAGGGCATCCCTTCAGGGCTTTTGCCAGAAAGGAGAAGAAGTTGTGGAAAACATGATTTTGGCATTGGGATGGTTGGGCGTGTTTTCACCGTTGGCCCTGGGTGCCGTGGGGAGCATGATCGGTTGTGCCAGGGCCGGGCAGGCGGCCATTGGTGCCATGCTTGAAATCGAAAGCGGCTACGGACGCTTTATCGGCGTATCCGCCATGCCCAGCTCACAGGTGATTTACGGTGTGGTGGTGACCCTGACCTTCGGCGGTGCCATGAGCCCGGCATCGGCCGCGGGCATTTTCGGCATCGGTGTTCCGGCGGGGGTCGCCCTGATGGTGAGTGCCGTCTATCAGGGATATGCCTGTGCGTCATCCATCAGCGTCGCCAAAAACAAACCGGAGGTTTTCGGGGTTTCCCTGGCGCCGGCGGCCGTGGTGGAAGGATTTGCCGTTTTCGCCTTTGTGTTTGCATTGGTGCTGTTGGGAACAGTGACCAAGGGTTGAGGAGAGACTGGACATGAATGAGCAAAGGGAGGTTGCCTCGGGCGTTCAAGAGTTGATTGCGCGACTACGGGACGACGGTGTCAAAGCCGGCCGGGAAAAAGCGGAACAGGTCCTTCATGAAGCCCGTGAAGAAGCCGCGAGGATTGTGGCGGATGCCAAAGCCCAGGCCGATGAAATGTTGAGCCGGGCACAGGTGCAGATCGAAAGGGATCGTAAGGCCTGCATGGGGTCTCTTAAAACAGCCATTCGGGATACGGAACTGAAGATGGAGAGTGAATTGAAGGCGGATTTCGCAGCCCATGTGCGAAGGCTGGTCTCCATCGAAATGGGGGATCGGGAATTTGTCAGGCAGTGCATTCTGGCGGTTTCCGGCATGGCCACCGGGCATATGGTGTGCGAGGGGCAGCCCGTTGAGGTGTTGTTGCCCAAGGATCTTTTCGAAACCGATGAATTCGGTTCCCGTCTGACCCCTGACGGAAAACAACGGATGCATCACCTGGTATTGGGGATTTCAGCGGACATGTTGCGCGAAGGGGTTGAGTTGAAGCCTTCCAGAAATCTCGAACGGGGAATCCGTGTGCGGCTGGTGGGCGAGGATCTGGAAATTGATCTCTCCGACCAGGCCATCAGTGACCTGCTGCTGGAAAACCTGTTGCCCCGATATCAGGCCATTGTGAGGGGTGAGGAATAGGTCAATTGCGGATTTGAGAGGAAAATGACAAGTCAACCCTACTATACCCTTCTGGCCAGCCTGCCGGCGCTGCCCCGCTTCGACCGGGCAAAGCGGCTGCCCATCAGCAAAGAACGGCTGCAACAGCGCCTGCGGATGCTGGATTCAAACGACGCCCGCTTGCTTGAGCGGGCCGCCGCTTTTCTGACCTGGGAGAAAGACGCCCAAAGCCTCACGGACCGGGAAATGGTGATCCGGTTCCATAAGATGGCGGACTTGGTTTCAAATCCCGCGCTTGAAGCACTCTTTGACTTTCCCCTCAATCAGCGAACCGTCATGGTGGCCCTCAGGCGACGACATCTGGGCCTTGACCCGCCTGCTGACAAAGCGTCCTGGGGGGTGGGCCCATACGTGAGGCATATTGAGCGCAACTGGGAAGTCCCCCATTTCAATCTCGCCGGTGTCTACCCCTGGCTTGCGGAAGCCGAAGGTTATCTTGAAGACGAAAATGTGCTGAATCTGGATCGGCTTTTGAAAAATATGCTCTGGGACCATCTGGACCGGTCGGTGCCGTCCTTTGATTTCGGTTTTCGCGCCGTGATGAGCTACCGGATGAAATGGGATATGGTGGACCAGTGGCTGGCCCACGATGTTCAAAAAGCAGGTGACCGGTTTAATGCGCTGGTGAAGGAGATTATTGATGGACAACCCAAGCTTTTCCATTAAATCCGGCAGACGGACAACATCTATCGGGGCGGGCAGCCATATCCGGGTTCTGGCCGTCCGGGAAAGCCTCGTGACCATCGATACGGGTGGGGAAGCCATTCGAAAAAATGAAGTGGGTTTCATCCTCGTGGGTGAAGAGCGCCTCATGGCCGAAGTGCTGCGGATTCAGGGCAACAGGGCCGATATGCAGGTGTTTGAAGACACGCGCGGCGTGCGGGTGGGGGACCGGGTGGAGATGAGCGGTGAGATGCTCTCCGTTGTCCTGGGTCCGGGTCTGCTGGGACAGGTCTTTGACGGGCTGGAAAAGCCCCTTTCCGTATTGGCAAGAGAGTACGGGTTCTTTCTTCCCAGGGGTGTGGATCTGTTTCCCCTGGACCGCAAGAAGAAGTGGGCGTTTACGCCGATGGTTTCAAGGGGCGATACCCTTTTTGCCGGTCAGGCCATCGGTACGGTCCAGGAAGGGCTCTTCAGCCACAAGATCATGATTCCCTTTAATGAGCCCGGGGACGTGGTGGTCACCTGGATCAAGCAGGGAAGTTTCACGGTGGAGACACCCGTGGCCCGCATTCAGGGGGCGGACGGGACCGAGCAGGATCTGACCCTCTGCCAGAAATGGCCCGTTCGACGGCCCATTCCGGAAGCCATGTTGCGCAATCGCCGATCGGAACGGCTCTATCCCGACAGACCCATGACCACCACCACCCGCATTATCGACACCTTCTTCCCCATCGCCCTGGGCGGAACCGCCTGTATCCCCGGGCCCTTCGGGGCCGGAAAAACGGTACTGCAAAGCCTGATCGCCCGATATGCCACCGTGGACATGGTCATTGTCACGGCCTGTGGTGAGCGGGCCGGAGAAGTGGTGGAAACTATCCGGGAATTTCCCGAAACCCAGGATCCGCGGACCGGCGGTTCTTTGATGGACCGCACCATTATCGTCTGCAATACCAGCTCCATGCCCGTGGCGGCCCGTGAATCGTCCATTTATACGGGGGTGACCCTGGGAGAGTATTACCGGCAGATGGGATATCACGTGCTGGTGATCGCCGATTCCACTTCCCGCTGGGCCCAGGCCATGCGGGAGACCTCGGGACGAATGGAGGAAATTCCCGGCGAAGAGGCTTATCCCGCTTATCTGGATTCGGCCATCAAGAATATCTACGAACGGGCGGGGGTGCTGAAATGTTCCGATGATGCCGTGGGGAGCCTCACCATGATCGGTACGGTTTCCCCCGCCGGGGGTAATTTTGAGGAACCGGTGACACAGGCCACCCTGGGTACGGTGAAGACATTCCTGGGCCTCTCCTACGATCGGGCCTACAAACGGTTTTATCCCGCCATTGATCCCCTGATATCCTGGTCCCGCTATCTGGATCAGCTGGCTGACTGGTACAGCGATCATCTGTACGGGTCATGGGTGGAAGACGTTAAAGAAATGCATGAACTGCTGGCCCAGGGGGATGGCATCTATCAGATGATGCAGGTGACGGGCGAAGAAGGGATCACCCTTGAGGATTTTATCAGATGGCAGAAAGCCACCCTCGTTGACATGGTTTTTCTGCAGCAGGATGCTTTTGACGATGTGGACGCTTCCATGCCTTTAAAACGGCAGCTTGAGAGTTTCAAGCTGGTCAAAGAGCTTACCGATCAAACCTATGTTTTTGGCGATAAAGAAAGTGCAAGGCAGATGTTTACGAAAATAACCGGGCTTTTCAAAAACCTCAATTACAGCACCGAAACATCCCCTGAATACGAGCGGTATCATCGGGAAATTGAAGATCTGGCGCACTCATTTTCCGTTGATTAACATTTTTCAGGCTTTTTTCTTCCTTGCTTTCTTGTTCGCTTGAAGTTTTTCACCCAGTTTGTGTTTTTTGGCTGTGGCTCTTCGTTTGGCTGACAAAGATCTGGCTGCCAGTGACTGCCGGGATGAAAAGCCGTATTTCTTACGGTATTCCTTTGAATCCATGCCATGTTCTTTTTGAAGGTGTTTGCTGGTCAGAATCTTGAACTCCCTGCCACATTCAAGGCATATCACTTTGTTTTTCAGGATCGATTTTTTTGGATCGAGTTGAGTTTCAGCGGGTTCCTCACTGGCAACGATCTCTCCCTCTTCCATGTTCTTGAGGTGTTTCAGCGTCTGAAACGTCTTTGCCAGATAGGTTTCCATATCTTCAGCTGACATGGTTGAATGAGATGCCTGAGCAGTTGCCAGTTCTACCGCCATTTCCGTAAGTGTTTTTGCCATTTTTCTTGGCCTCCTCGAATAAATGATGGAAATTTAGTAAACAATACCAGTAAAAGAATCGAAAAATCCAGCGGATATGTCAATGTTTTTTTTGTTAATTGGGCTTACTGGCAATATGGAACTGATTAAAACTCAATTTAATGGTCAATATGTTCTATTTTAATGCTCTTAATCCGGTATTTTTCCGGTGGTTAAAAAGTCTTTTCAGGGGGAAAAAATGAAATCAATTTGCATTGTGGTTACGACATTCCTTTTTTCTTTATGGTTTGCCGGCTGTGCAAAAACGTTGCCGACAAATGGTGTGCCTGCTTCTAAAACTTACGAGCAGGAACTGGATATCAAGGCCAACGGATTCTATCGCACTTATCTTGTCCATGTACCGCCCCGTTATGACGGAAAAGACCCGATGCCCCTGGTGGTGGTGATTCATGGGGCTTTTGATACGGCGACCGGAATGGAGGCCTTTTCCGGGTTCAGCGAATTGGCGGATCAGGAGAACTTCCTGGTCCTTTATCCCAACGGTATGGGCCTGTTCGGCTGGCTGCAGCATTGGAATGCGGGGCATTGCTGCGGAAAGGCCGCTAAAGACAAGATTGATGATGTGGGCTTTATTGAAGCGGCCGTTGAAGATGTGCGCAGCCGGTTACGGGTAGACCCTAAACGGGTGTTCGTCGTGGGGTTTTCAAACGGTGGAATGATGGCCTATCGATTTGCGGCCGAAAAAACCCATCTCCTGGCCGGTGGTGCTTTCCTGGCGGCATCCATTGGGGGAAGGCCGTCAAATGAGGAGCCGGAATGGCGGATTCCAGACCCGGAAGGCCCATTGCCGGTCATCATCATGCATGGCATGTCGGACCAGGATATTCCTTTTGAAGGGGGGAGCGGCAAACGAAGGGGCGGTCCTCGAACCTATTGGTCCGTGATGGCCTCCGTGGCATTCTGGGTGAAAAATGACGGGTGTACAGGGAACAGGTCGGAGCGTGAGATCCATGGTGGCCGTGTTGATGTGATTTCATGGAAGGATTGCGCTGAACATACAGCGGTTTCTCTGTACAAAATAAAAGGTTGGGCCCATGACTGGCCGGGCCCCTATTTTACCGGCAAATTGCCTCAGACAGACTCGCTGAGGCAATTTGACGCAGCGAAGATCATCTGGGATTTTTTTGAGGCACCCGTAACCCCTTAAGCCTCAATGATCCCGTCTTTCAATGCCAAACGACTCGGCACTGGAATGGGCATGCAGCGGTCCTTTTCCGGATTGTACATGAGCCGGTAACTCATTCCCTGATTGGTTTCCCGGTACATCCTGTCCCACCCCCTTACAAAGTAGGGACAGGCATCGTTGAAACAGATGTACATGAAATCGTTGTCCCAGGTCTGGCAGAAAGGATTGTCCGGCACCTCCCATTTTTTCAATTTTTCATCGCAATGGGGGCATTGAAGGGTCTGTTTGACCGCTGCCTCTTTTTTCTCCAGAAGTCCCTTCGTCATCTTCCTGCCATAATCATTGCTGATGGCCGGTCTTTTTCCTTTGGAAGCCCCGCCCTTTTTTTCAGCGTAAACAGCGTAAACAGGATCGCTTACGAGCGTTTGGTCTGCATATTTGTCATCTTTCGGTCTCGGCTTTCCCTTGGATGAGAATCGGGATGTCTCCTCAAAGGCGCCCGACAGACCAAAGAAATCATTGACTAGAATGACCCGTTCGTTTTCCTCTGAATCCCGCCACACTTTGACGGCCTTTTGCGGGAACATCCGGTTTGAAAAAATGACCAGAAACAGACCGCCCGGTTTCAGAATCCGGCCTACTTCTTCAAATACGGCCACCGGCTGTGTCATGTAGTCTACCGATACCGTGTTGACCACTGCATCAAAGCTGGCATCAGGAAAAGGCAGATGCGGGTCCTGGTTGAGATCGTGAATGACGTGTCGCGTCAGTTCTCTGTTTTGTTTCAGTTCGTTTTCATTGAGGCCCAGCCCGACAATTTCAGAAGTGCTTAAATCGTCCGGAATATGGCTGTCCCATCCCGCCATGAGATCAAGGATTATGGGATCCTTTTCGGTAATGAGGCTGGAAATGATATGCTTGACCGTTGACAGTGCCAATGAATCCAGATGGCTGACAAACCGGTCGGTTTCATAAAAAACTTTGTCGCTGGAATCGTCCAGCCTGGAAAACGCATCCTCGCGGCAAAGGGGATTTAATTCAGATTCGTGTTCGGTTGAAAAAGAAGTTGCTCTTGCCATAATAAATTCCTCCAATAAAAAAAGCCGTGAATCACCACTCTGGTGAAACCCGGCTCGTAGCCCCTTAAAAAGGGCGGGTTTACGATTATTCGATTTTGTCTTAACCTCAAACTAAGCATCCACTGCGTTGTGTCAAGTAAGGAGACCATCTATTTGATTGACCCTGAAATCGGGTTTTTGCTACTATCTGCCCCATTCATTCATTAATGATAAATAGACCGCTTTCCATTTTTTGAGAGAGGAAAATTGAATCAATTACAGAGTCTTTTGGGCTTTTTCATGCTTCCTTTTCTGGCTTGGCTTTTCTCAGAGGGCCGAAAGAACGTCAATTTTAGAACCCTGATTGCCGGACTCTTGCTTCAGGTATGCCTTGCCCTGTTGCTCCTGAAATTTCCGGGAAGCCAGGATGTTTTCCTGTGGCTGAACAAAGGGGTGAGCGCATTGGAAGAATCCACACGGGCGGGCACCGGCTTCGTGTTCGGCTATTTGGGCGGTGGACCCCCTCCTTTTGACGAGAAAAATCCCGCTTTAACTTACATCCTGGCATTTCGAGGGCTCCCTCTGGTATTGGTGATCAGTGCACTCACATCACTTCTTTTTTACTGGCGAATTATCCCTCTGGTGGTGAACGGTTTCGCGTGGGTGCTGCAGCGGGTCATGGGTATCGGCGGAGTGGAGGGCCTGGGTGCTGCCGCCAACGTTTTTATCGGAATGGTGGAGGCACCGCTTTTTGTGAGACCCTACCTGTCCGAAATTTCCAGGAGTGAGCTCTTTACCATTATGGTGTGCGGCATGGCCACCATTGCGGGCACGGTGATGGTCCTGTATGCCTCAGTTCTGCAATCTGTGGTTCCGGGGATCATGGGTCATTTGCTGGTGGCTTCCATTGTCAGCGCCCCCGCGGCCATTACCATCTCCAAGCTTATGGTACCGGAGGTATCCACATTGTCGGAAAAGGCCCTTTCAGCGCCCCGGAGTGCGAAAAGTGCCATGGACGCTATTACGAAAGGAACCATCGGCGGTATCAAGCTGCTGATCAATATCATTGCGATGCTGGTGGTTTTTGTGGCGCTGGTTTACCTGATCAATCTTTTTTTGGCATTCCTTCCGGAAATATACGACAAGCCGGTCACCTTTCAGCGCCTAGTGGGCTTTATTATGGCACCGGTGGCATGGCTCATGGGCATCCCACTGTCGGAAACGGTAACAGCGGGAGGATTGATGGGGATTAAAACCGTATTAAATGAACTCCTCGCTTATCTGAAATTTGCCGAACTGCCCCAAGGGGTATTTTCTGAAAGAAGCCGGTTGATTATGGTTTATGCCATGTGCGGGTTTGCCAATTTCGGTTCACTGGGGATCATGATCGGGGGGATGGGCGCCATGGCACCGGAAAGACGGGATGAAATTGTGGGTTTGGGGCTTAAATCCATTGTTGCCGGGACCATCGCCACCTGCATGACCGGTGCACTTGTGGGAATGATTTACTAGCCTTTTAGGCGATCCAGATGGTCTCCACATAGGAAAAAGAAAAATCAATAACCATTTTGGGGCGGTTATTAACCAAATCCCAGCTGACAAACGGGGTTAATTGATCGATAACCGTTTCCCTTTCCACATTCAACCGATCCGAAATGGTTATGGCACTGGTTTTCACCGTTTCCATAATGATTCTATCCAGTTTGACCGCATCATTCACCGATTTCAAACTCGGGTTGCTCTGAAGCTGCTCAATGGCTTCTTCCCAGTGAATGGCATCGATTTTGCGGCGCAGCACATAACCGTTTCCCAGGTCCCGGATGATCAGCAAAATGGGATTTGTCTTCAGTTGAGCGCTCTTGATTTTGGTGTTCGGCATTTCACGGGAAATCCTGGCCACCAGATCCCTTCTCTCCTGTAATACATGGATCTGTCTGGCCTGAACCCGTTCAAAGATATAGGTTTTGTCATCGATTTCAATTTCTTTTAACCGGGTGGGATCAAATCCCAGATCCATGAGATCGCCCAGGGTCAACGTGTCTTCATAGGTTTTGTTGCTCTTTTCAAGCCACAGCAGAAAATTGGGCCTTCGATAATTGGGCAGTGACTCAATCACCTGGGCCGGTTTTTGTTTCAACGCTTCCGGCAACTTGGACAAAAGCCCCAGCGACCCCATTACAAGCGCGTCTTCTTTTGCCAGCTCTCTGGGAGCGTACGATTTTACCTGCAACTTGTTGATCCTGGCATCCAGCACGATCTGTTCGGTGGATTCCCCGCCCGTGTATCCCACAAGGTCGCCGATGCGGCGTCTGAAAGCGATGAACTTGGTGACAAAACGGGTGAACAAAAAACGCATGAATACGGAAGACCGAGGCCCCTCAAGCTCGGAATGAAAATAGGTCATCAAAGCCTGGTAGAGTTCCCTGAATTCATTAAGGGTTTTTTTGACCATGGTTTCGTTTTCGCGAATATCGATGAGTGCCCGTTTCCGCTTCAGGTGATACATGAGTTTTAGAACCGGCTGTTTCAGATCCCTGTTTTTCATGGAAGGTGGGATAAAGATCATGTAATTGTTGTCTTTATAAAACATGAGATTTCCGATGACGTCTTCTACGGGGATCCAGGAATGTTTCAGATAGACAGCATTGGTGGGGTCGTCCTGGGGTATGATGTTGTCCAGTACGCCCACGGCTGATTTCTCCGTTAGAAAATCGGCAAAGGATTTCAGAATCTGGTTCCCCAACCCCTTGCGCCGGAAAGGTGCCGCCACTTCAACATAGACGAGATAATAGCAGGGCATCGGTTTTTTCAGATAGATCATATTGAGGCGTGCGAGATTTTCGCCGGTTTCCGCCTTGATTTCAAACATCTGAAAACCGTTCTGAGAGTCGTTGAATTTAAGACGATTGATCCTGCCACCCTTTGCCGTTGCGCCGACCAGTTCCCAAAGGTTGTCAAAGAGGTCCGCCGAAACCGGTGCCTCCGCCAGCCCACTTCGCATTCCTTCATCGATGAGTGCTACCAGACTCAGCCGCTCACCCAGATTCAGGTCTTTTGAGGCCTTTGGAATTTCAACCGGTTTCGCATCCACGACCAATTCTTGTGCACTTTCCGTTTCGCGAAAGGGCGTTTCATTCAAAGCCCGTGAGGACTTTCTTTCCAGGCTGAACGAGAGTTTTTCAGCGTTTTCAAGGGATCGGTTGATCATTTGTTTACAGAGATCGTATATGACCTTGAAGGGCTGAATGTCCGTGAGGCCGCTCACAAACTGAGCGCCTTCCAGGGCGATGCTTTCGGCGGAATTTCCACGGCTGAGCTGTTTCAGAATATTTTCATGGTAATGACGGGTGGCCGCAATGGCTTTTTCAAAATAGACGTGGACATCGCTTTCTATCACGGCGTTGTGACTGAGTACGGCACGTTCAGCGGGAAACGTGGCCAGTTTTTGGATGCTTTCAACGTAGTTTTTCAGTGAAAAAAAATAGTTGGGCCAAAAAATGTCCTTTTCAGGGACATAGAATCCTGTCGCGTCTCCCACCATCAAGGTTTTTTCACTTAGTTCGTAAGCCGAGATATGGCAGGGCGAATGTCCCGGCGTATCGACAATTTCCCATGTGACATGATCTCCGAGATCGAGGGCATCCCCGCCTTTTACCTGGAGATCAACTTCAAACCGGTAATCTTCGGGGGGTGGTGGCGGCATGTCATCTATTTCCGATTTGGCCCGCATGAGCTGCGCAAGTCCCAGGTCCACCAGCAGAAATTCATTATGGAACTCCTGGGTATTCAGTATGTTCGCTCCGGGTCCGCTGGCAACAATTTTAAGATGGGGCCATCGGCGTTTCAGGTGGGGCAAGGCGCCGATGTGGTCTGCGTGGGTATGGGTTAAGAGGATGTATTCTATTTTTTCCATCTCAACACCCAGACTTTTGATCTGTTGAACGATCAATTGGGATGTTGGGCCCGTGCCGCCTTCAATGATCATGCCGATTTTTCCTTTGGACAAAAAAGCAGGAAAATCAGCCGTGCCCAATCGATGAAAATGGGGCGTTATGGCAATGGGCTCTGTTGTGGTTTGGTTCATGATATCACCTGATCTGCTTTAATGTGGAAGCCCCCAAAAAAAAAGCCGCGGGCTTTTAGGTGCCCACGGCTTTTGAACTGTTAATAAGACGGTCAACTCACGGGCACAGGTATCCACCGGTTGCTAAATAAAAAAAGCGCGTGAGATTTCGACCCGTCATTCAAACACCCTTTATTGCAAAAATCTATTCTGTCACTTCTATAAAATGGAGGGTTGCTTGTCAATGATTTTTCAAGCGTTAATGGTAGATCTCTATCACCACCGTAAGTAAATTTCAAATTCTAACCCACAAAATGACCGCCGGCTGCCTTCATCTGGCGTCGGCAGGAGTCTTCTTTGTCCATTCAGACATGCGTTCATAAGCGTTGGCAAGCTTTAGAACCTCCAAATCCTTTTTCGCGGGACCCATTATTTGCATTCCCATTGGTAACCCCCGGCTGTTGAACCCCACGGGCACACTTGCGATGGGACAACCGGAAAGTGTTCCCGGTACTGTTATTTCCATCCAACGATGGTAGGTGTCCATGGTTCTTCCGCCCACCTCTTTGGGCCAATGAATGTTGGCATCAAAAGGGAAAACCTGGGCGGCAGGGAGCAACAGATAATCGTATCGGGTAAATAGGTTTATGACAGTTTGGTACCATTTCGAACGGTCAACCGATGCATGATATATATGGGAAGCCTTGAGAGCCAATCCGCTCTCAATTTCCCATATGGCCTCCGGTTTCATTTTTTCTCTATTTTCTTTTGCACGGTAGAGCGGCCCAAGGCTACCCGCAATCAGCCATTGACGCAGGGTAAGCCAGGTTTGCCATAATTTCTCCATTGGATAATCGATTGTGGCACTCTCTACGATACAACCCAAGGCTCCGAAATGTTCCAGTGAACGTTGACACAACTCCAGGATACCCGGCTCCATGGGAAAATGGCCGTTGAAATCACCGAGCCAGGCAATTTTGCGGCCTCTCATGTCGGCTTGCAAACCGCCCGCAAATTGAAGTGGATCTTCACTGATGGACAACGGAACGCGAGAATCAAAACCTGCCATGGTTGACAAGAGCATCGCAGCATCTTTCACGGTACGTCCCATGGGCCCTTCATAGGCCAGCTGTTGGGAAAAAATCTCCATTGCGGGTCCAAAGGGCACGCGCCCGAAGGAAGGTCGAAATCCGATGATGTTGTTATATGCCGCCGGGTTTCTTAGCGAACCCATCATATCGCTGCCATCGGCTACCGGCAGCATCCTTGTTGCTAGCGCCACGGACGCTCCGCCACTGCTGCCGCCCGCACACAATTTAGGATTGTAGGCGTTATAGGTGGTGCCAAATACATCGTTGTAGGTTTGGGACCCTAAGCCGAATTCAGGTGTATTGGTTTTGCCGATAATGATGACCCCTGCTTTTCTCAATCGTTCAACAAAAATGGCGTCATGCTTTGTTATCTCATTTTTGAGAAGCGGCGAGCCCATGGTTGTGGGGATATCCTTGGTGGCTGCGAGGTCTTTTACAGCATGTGGAAAGCCATGCATCCAGCCGTGATAAATACCTTTGGCGAGGGCTGAATCTTTTTGTGCAGCCTCGGAAAGGAGTTCATCACGATTACGCAGAGATACGATCGCATTGAATGTGGGATTAACCTTGTCGATCTGAACAAGATAGGCTTTCATGACGTCCAAGCATGATACGACCTTGTGCCTGATCGCATCAGATAATTTTACAGCGCTGAGATTGATAATATCCGACGATGACCCACCACCTGCAATCGGTGAAAAACGACGGGTTTTCTTAGTGTGCTCAGGATCATTTTTTTTCACAGTTCCGCTCCTTTAAAAAACCTTATGAGTGCTAATCTTCACGCACCGGGTGTACCGTCAACACAGGGACTTTGGCGTTTTGAACCACTCGTTGGGCAACACTGCCGAAGAAAACGGCTCCCAAACCGCTTCGGCCGTGAGTCCCCATGACGACCAGAGAAATGTTGTGTCTGTCGATATAATTGAGTATCTGGCGCCCGCTGTGCCCAACCAGGACACTCGTTTTCACCTGCGCAACATTGGGAAAATGGGCAGCTGCAAATGCGTCAATTTCTTTATGAACATTCTTCTTGATTTGGTCAATGACATCGCTCACCGAGGAGAAGGTGGGGCCTTCATATCGGGCGATCACATGGACCAGGTGGAGTTCGGAACCAAATTTGTCAACCATCGTGGCGGCATGCTCTGCAACCATAGGGGATTGTTTGGAAAAATCCACCGGAAAAAGAACCTTGGGATAAGTTATCATCTTTCTTCCTCCCCTCTTAAATTTTACGTTCATGCGGAGCTTTTGACGCCAGGCGCCACCCGTTATTCGGCGCCCAGATTAAAAGCGTACTGCAAAATAAGATACAACACATAAACACCTAAAATCCAGCTGCCCTGCCACCGTTTGAACCAGCCATCCTTGTTCATGAAAATGAAGATCCGGAATGAGTACAGTATCAACAGCATGGCCGGGAAATGAAATTCAAAAAAGTTGGGCGGAACCAGCAGTGGGCGGGCGGTGGCGGCGGCACCGATGACGAACAGGCAGTTCAGAACGTCGGCGCCGACCACGTTCCCCACCATAATTTGAGGATGCCCTTTTCGTACCGATGTAATGGCGGTTATCAGTTCAGGCAACGAAGTCCCAAAAGCCACCAGTGTGGCGGCGATAACGTCCTGGGGAACGCCCAGACGTCCGGCTCCTTGTGCCGCAGCCGGCACCAGCAAACGGCTGCCCACGATCACTCCCAGCAACCCCACCACGGTAAAGCTGAACGACTTGAGAGTTCCCCAGTCGGACGTCTCTTCTCCCGCTTCTTCGTCTTTTTCACCTGTTCGGGCCCACCGATACGCCATGTAGAGGTAACCCACCAGCAACACCAGAAAAAACAGACCCACCCAACGTCCCAGAACCGGCCGGCCATCGGTGGCTATGTAGGAAATAACAGCGACCACCACCAAAAGGGTGGCGGCACCCACCTGGACCCAACCGGTGCGGTTAAGGATGTAACGTTTCACGGGAATCCGGCTGACGATGCACATTAAACCAAATATAAGGCCGGTGTCGCATATGATGGATCCGACACCGTTTCCCAGAGCGAGCCCCGGATTTCCGGTCCATGCCGCCAGTACACTGACGAACATTTCGGGCATGGTGGTCCCCAAGGATATAATCGTGGCGCCAATGACAATGTGCGACATGCCGGTTCTGAGCGCCAGAGAGGCAGCCCCGTCTACCATGTAGTCCGCTCCTTTGGAAAGGACATAAATACATACTGCCATTGTTACCAGAAGGCCCCACGTTGGAAAATCGGCGATCATGCCATTTAAAAGTTTTTCATCAGCAATCCATTCCCAAAGTGAGTAGTTCATTTAAATGCGTTCCTCTAACATCCGTTCCGAAAATATGCGCCGGCGGGTCTTGATAGATCTTTCCTCGCCGAAGTTGTTTTGGGTTTAAGAATTTGTTGCCGAGGTCTAATCGAACTGGATCAGGGCCATCCTTTCTGAAATGATACCCCACTATGCCGCAACTGCCAGACGGTCGCTACTGTTCATACCCAACATTTTCTTTTTTGCCAAGGGGAGATTCTCTAAAAAGGTTTCCATGGGAGTTCTTCCCTGGCATCTTTCTCCCTGGTAGCCCTGTGTTGATTGCATTTGACCAACTATTCATTCAGGCCCTGTTGCAACATCTCCATGGAGGAGTAGGTCTTTTGAAAAAGCCTCAGGACCTGAATAATTTGAAGTTATTCAAGATTGCCAAGACACACTATTCATGATTGCATTGAGCAAGAGAGCCGATCTGAAAGATTCAAGAATAGTCGAAGGGTTTTCGGTTATCTTTCCGGTGTTCATAACAAATCCGATCGAGGCTATCTAAGGTACGGTGTTGCACGCAAAAACGAGTGCGGCGATACGGATTCCAATATTGACGCGGAGCGTTCGGGGCGTTGCATATAGACCGCCTTTTGGGAAAAAGAAAGGCGCAATCCGTCGCTGAAGGATATGTTCCAAGACGAAAAAGGTAATGGCCACTGTGATCAGTCCGGTATTAAAGCTCATGAAAAACGCCTGAAGTATTGCAGGCCAGGACTGGTTTGAAAGCCAGAGGCCCAAAGAATAAAAGATGCTGGCGGCGATCCGGATGACCAGATTCAGCGCACTCATAAAGAAGGGTTCATTTTGGGCTTACACATGAAAAAACTTGACAAATGATGAATTCCTGTACATCAAAATAGGGCACCCCGTTCCTGGTAGCAATGCTCGTTCAATTGACCTCTCAGGTTTTGAAGGAATTCCTGATAATATAATATCCGGAATCTTTTAGTTTGCCGCTTATGTGGTTGTTGAAGAAAAATTCATGCATTCTGCTTGCGTGGCCTTTATACTGATTTAGCCCGGTTTTCAGGCAGTTGTAAACCGAAAAATTGAAAGATCTCGACGCAACAATACATATGCCGGCCTTGGAGACCCATGGCATTTACTCAAATAGCCAGAAAATATTCGAAAGAATTTGCAGCCGTACTGATGCTTGCCGTAGTTTCGGCATCATGTTTATGGGCCAGTGAAGAATCCGAGGCCATGGGCCGGTATTTCTTTTCCGGCGACGGCAAAATCACAATCTATAGTGAAAGGAATCACAAATCCTTTGCAGGCACCTACCGCAAAGGACTTGGCAGCTACGATAAGAAGGCGCTCAATGAAATCTGCCACATATTCGGGGCTCCCTGTGACCCTTCGCCAATGGGACTTTCCCTAAGACTTATCGAATTTATCGATTATCTGGAGGACCATTTAAACAAGGGCGCAAAAATCACCATCATTTCGGGCTATCGGGAGCCGGAATACAATACCATGCTTCGGGAGAAAGGGAGCCTGGCGGCCAAGGCCAGCCTTCACCAGTACGGCATGGCGGCGGATCTCAAAATCCAAGGAATAAAAGCTGAAGCGCTGTGGCATTATGTCAGGGGTCTTAAATTCGGCGGCACAGGGTATTACCATGGGAATACGGTTCATATTGATGTGGGGCCGGCCCGGTTCTGGGACGAAACCACATCCGGTGTGGGAACCGGAATTTCCGATGGTAACAAACTCATCGGCATTATCACCGATTATGATGTTTATAGACCGGGCATGACCGTTAATTTAAGGTTTATTCGAATGACGGCTTTTCCCATTCGTGTAACTTCGGAATTTTCCTTAATCCGTCAAAACGTTCGGGATGAAACGGAAGAACACCGGAATTTTATACCTGTTTTCAATATTTCCCAAAAAGATCGTTGTATCGAGTTTGGGAGTATCGATGAAATGAACTTCATCAAATGGAAACTGCCCGAGGACTTAAAACCCGGCCGCTATAAGATACAGGCCCGGTTTTGCGATGAAGCGTGGCCGGACATGCCCTCACAGATCCAAACCGCGGAATTTGAAATCAACACGTTCTAAAATGCCGTAAAATGTTGGATCCGATTCTGGCGGATGAATTGCCACGTTTAAAACGTTCTGCAACGAAAAAGTTGTGCCATGTGCTGTTAGGTAGCGTACCAAATCAAGCATGCCTCATTTTCCGGGACTGCCATGCTGGGAACTTTCGTTAATACGTTTGCCATTATTGTGGGGAGTCTCATCGGCCTTGCATTCAGCCGGTTCATCCCCACGAAAATGACCCATACGCTGATCCATGGTGTCGCTTTTGCCGTCATGCTGATCGGCCTCAAAATGGCTTGGAAAGAGAATAATTTCATTATCCTCATCTGCAGTTTGGCCTTTGGAGGCGTCATAGGGGAACTCATCAGGATCGAGGATCGGATCAACGGTTTGGGGAAATGGTTGTCGGCGAGATTCTCAAGGCCCGGGAGTAGCATTTCAAAGGGTTTTGTTACCACCACCCTGCTTTATTGCGTGGGATCCATGGCCCTCGTGGGTTCATTGGAAAGCGGTCTGACCGGCAACCACGATATCCTGTTCGCCAAGTCGGTTTTAGATGGACTGGGATCCATCATTTTTTCCGCATCGTTGGGCATCGGCGTTCTCTTTTCCGCGGTCTCGGTGTTCTTCTACCAGGGATGTATCACCATGGGTGCGGCCTTTTTGAAGCCGTTTTTGACCGATGCGGTGACATCCCAGATGTCCGCTGTGGGCGGCTTGTTAATCATGGCCATGGGCTTCAACATGCTGGACATGGTAAAAATAAAGGTGGCCAATCTGCTTCCCGCCATATTCCTTCCCCTGGTCTATTTCATGCTGCTTCAGCTGTTTCGATTGAGCACCTCTT
>JAJDOH010000272.1 GCA_022340265.1 Deltaproteobacteria bacterium
CGGGGCTTTTCTTAAGCCAGGAGGGCGCGGCTGCCTCAAAGGGCGAAAAAATCTGATCCACCAGATAGATATCCGGCTCGCTGCCCAGCATCACAAACTGCGAATCGGGAATACCTTTCTCCTCCCGTTTTCGAGTGCTTCCCAAAAGAATGTCCACCACCACGGTTCCCTTTTTGTCTTTCATCAGCATGCGTGTGGCTTTTTCCGTTTTATCGGTTTTCTCAAGGTCGGGGGGCACCAGAGAAAGACGCTTTTTTATCGATTCCGTGGCGGGAAATTTCCGGCCCACCTTGGTTTCTTTCATCTGACGAATGAGATCGGTAAGTTTGGAAAAGTCCGCCGGATAGCCGAAGCGGTTTTCCACAATCCAGCCACCCTCATTTTTTACGAGCACAACCGAGTCATCGGGCCGCTCAATAACAATGGATGCAATGTCGTTGGCCGGAAGATCCGTAAACAGGGGGGACCCCATGATGTCACTGCCCGCCGGAGCGCTCGAATTTCGCATCAGGATGCTTCTTCCCACACCTGCCAGAATCGCCAGAACTACCAGTAATATGAATACGGTTTTTTTGTTCATCTTCTCCTCAGCTTTCTTTGTTTGTAAACCGCAAAAATAATACCCACAATACTGACCAAGAGCGGCATCAGAAAGATATTGATACCCTTGAGAGTGGCGCCAAGGGTTTCGATATCCGCGCGAAGGTTTTTCCGAACCTGCTTCAGCTGGTGGCTGATGTTTCGCTTCTGCTCCTTGAACTTGGCGATCTCCGCTTCCTGCTTCGGGCTGATGATCATTTTTTCAGAGGCATCTTTCTCCCGCTCAAGCTGCTGCAGTTTTCGGTTGGTCTCTTCGATCTGTTTTACCAGTTCCTTTTCCTTGTCCATCCATTGCGCTTTGGCGCGCTTTCTAAGCGCCAGCACTGCCGTAAAAGGCCTTTCCATTTTTCCTCTCGACCGAAGACCGATCAACGCGTCGCTCCCGGTCAGCATCTCGGAGGAGTTGGAGAGAAAATTCAGATTATCGTTAAACATCTCGGAAACATTCATTCCAAAAAAATTACGATGCTGCACATAAAAATTGTCCGCCAGCATATCCGCATCGGACACAATCACCAGCGTAGCCGGCTTTTTTGCCACCTTCAGCTGCGGATATTTCGTTTCATCCACGGGCGGAATGTCCGGGCTTTTCGGTTTGGGAGGTCCATCCGGAAAAGCCGTATTAAATGTTCCCCGAACCCGAACAATAATACTGAATCGCTTTTTAGCCGGAACAAAATCCTTTTTAATGGCATCAACTCCCAAAAACGCTTTAAAAGCATCCACCATGGCCGCATCGTCACTGGAATTAACCAGCGTCTCAAAGGAATAATCTTTAACAGCCGTCTTTTTATCCTGACCTTCTGTTTTTACGATAGCGCCGGCCACGGGAAAAAGCATGCTTTCAAGCCCGGCGGTAATCACGTTCTCACGGTTAAAGGCGTCGCCTCTGGCGGTGATCATGAGAGGGTTTTCCTCGGTGCCCTGTTCGGAGGTCCTCACCTGGGTGGGCTGGCCGTAATCGGCGACGGTCTTTGAAGCATCCATCTTGATGCCCCATGCCTTGAACACCTGATCAAGCGCGGTTCCGGAAGACCGCATAAAATCCTGCTGTCCCCCGGATCTGTAAGAAACGCACAGGGGGTCCACAAAAATGATGGCATTGCCGCCGGAGAGCACATATTGATCAACGGCATACTCCAGTTGCGGACTCATATCTTTAGGGAAAACCACCATGAGCAGATCCAATGACGGATCGATCAGACGAACGGTCGGTTTGATCTCTTTGACGTCGTATATCTTTTTCAATTCCGTTACGAATATCCACGGCTGGCTGGGCGGCTGTCCGGGCATGGCACCTCTTGCCCCCGAACCGAAAACCGGCAGGGACGTGATAATTCCCACGGTCTTTTTCTCCGGATTCTGCAATCCGTAAATGATGCTCGTTATATCATACTCCAGAAGCTGCTCCTTTGACGGATCCAGCCATTCAATGGTTTCCTCCTGGTCCGCGGCCGTAAACACCAGCCCGCAGGTAATGGGTTCACCGCCCATGGTCTGAACCGGTTCCAGTCCATATTTCTGTGCCCATTCTTCCTCATCGGAATCCGGCCGGGGATCGATCACCTCCAACGTGATCATGCCGTTGCTCCCATTGGCGTATTCCTTGAGAAAATCTTCCACACGCCGCGCGTAGAGCTTGATATTGGCGGGAATATCGGGGTTACTCCGGGAATAGAAGAATTTAACAGTGACCGGCTGGGTCATGGCACCCAAAATATCCTGTGTGCCTTTGGAAAGGGAGTAACTCTTGTCTTCGGTGGCATCCCAGCGCACATTGGCATGGGACACCAGAATGTTTACCAGAACCAGAATCAGAAACAAGACGATCAACCCTGTCACGGAAAGCAGGGCCCTTTTGAAATGTGTACCTTGTCTGTTTGCCATGGAAATCCTCCTAAGATTTTCAGGATGCCCGACGGCTTTGAAGCACCACGCCGTTGGCAAAGAGCATAAAAAATATCACCGAAAAATAGTAGCACAGATCCCGCAGATCGATGACCCCTCGCTCCATGGAAGCGAAATGGGGCATGAAGCTGAAACCGGATACCACATCCACAACCCAGATGGGCGCCCAACCGGAAAGAACATTGGTGATGGGAGGCCAGCCGGCCAGCACCAGAAACAGGCAAATGACCACGGAGAGGATAAAGCTGATCACCTGGTTACGTGTCAAGGCAGAGGTCAAATTCCCCACACTCAAATAGGCACCCGCCATCAGAAAACTGCCGCAGTATGCGCAAAAAATGGCGCCGAGATCCGGATTGCCCAGATAATTGACGGTCAGCACCATGGGAAATGTCAGCAAGAGCGCAACGCCGATGAACAACCAGGCCGCCAGGAATTTGCCCAGTATGACCTGGGGCAACGTAACCGGCAGTGTCAGGATCAATTCAATGGTGCCCGTCCGCCGCTCCTCGGCCCATAGCCGCATGGCCACCGCGGGAATCAGGAAAAGGAAAATCCAGGGGTGCCATTCAAAAAATGCGCGAAGATCCGCCTGCCCCATTTCGTAAAAATTACTGAGGGAAAAGGTGAAAAATCCACTCAACAAAAGGAAAATAACGATAAATACATACGCCACAGGGCTTCCGAAATACCCGGCGAACTCCCGCTTTAAAATGCCCCCTGTGTTTCTCAGAAAGTTGTTCATTTTTCCCCCTCCGCGGCACTGGTAACCATTCGAAATACTTCATCCAAACGGCCGTTTTCCACATGAAAGGTATCAACCTTGAAACCATTTTGAACCAGGCGCGCCATGATCTCATTGGCAGGGGAATGGGCCAGGTCTTTTGGAAAGGCCCGGAAGCTCATCCGGGATGCGTCACCTTCAACCATATCGATTCTTTCCACTTCGGGGATCCCTTTCAAATGAACAAGGGGATCCTTTCCATCGGTTTCGGTGAGCGTAAAACTGACAGCCCCATGAAGCGATGATTTCGCTTTGAGTCCGTTAGGGGTGTCGTCTGCCACGATTTTCCCTTTTGAAATAATGATGGCCCTGGTACACAGCGCCTCCACCTCTTCCAGAATGTGGGTGGACAGAATAATGGTCTTTTCTCTGGCCATTTCACGGATCATCACACGCACTTCGTGCTTCTGGTTGGGATCCAGTCCGTCGGTCGGTTCGTCCATGATGAGGTATTCAGGGTCATGAAGAATGCTCTGGGCAAAGCAGACCCGCTGCTTGAACCCCTTGCTCAAGGTGCTGATCGGCTGAAACCGGACTTCCTGCAGGAAACAGCGCTCAATGGTCTCTTCGATGCGCTTTTTTTTCTCGCCCCCTGAAAACCCCCTGATACCGGCGATAAATTCCAGGAAACCCAGCACCGTCATTTCCGGGTAGGTCGGCGCATTCTCAGGGAGATATCCGATCTTTTGCCTCGCTTTGAGGGAATCATTGATGACATCGCTTCCCCCGATAGCCGCCGTCCCGGAGGTAGGTGGGAGAAATCCGGTGATCATTCTCATGGTGGTTGACTTTCCCGCGGCATTGGGACCCAGAAATCCCAAGACTTCGCTCCGATCCACGGTAAAGGAAATGTCGTCCACCGCCAATTTGTCTCCAAAAAATTTGGTGAGATGGGTGACCTCGATCATAGACTATCATTCCTTACTTTTCAGTTTGCGATTGAATGCCGAGGCAGTTGCCTCTACCCTACTCGTTTTCCAGCTTCATCAGACTGTCTCTTGCAAAATCAATGGAATCATCCAGTTCCAATGCAAACTTGTAGAACCGGATGGCCATTTCCTTATTTCCCATATCCCTGTAATTGGACGCGATATTGGCGTAATCAATGGCCGATGCCGGGTCCAGTTCCAGCACCTTATGAAAGGCCTCAATGGCTTTTTCATGCTCTTTCAGTTTGAAATAGCAAAAGCCCATGAGGTTGTGAATATCCGTTCGTTCGCAGTCAACCTGCGCTCCTTTTTCAAGTACCGTTATGGCTTTTCGGTATTGTTCCATATCCCGCAGGCAAATGCCCATATAGCAATAAATGCTTGGGACATCCTCTCCTTTGGGATCCAGCTTCAAGGCTTCTTCGAGAAATAAAATCGCTTTTTGAGGATCCCCAAGAGAAATATGAGCCAGCCCCAAAAAGAATTTAATGTAGTATTTATCGCGTAGCAGGCTATCCATTCTGGTCAACTGACTGATGGCCCATGGGACGTTGTCGGAGGCCGCAATCAGTTTGGCACAAAACATACCCACACTGGTTCCCACGGCCCTCTCCCTGAAATGGGCGCCGGGAATAATGGTATAAAAGGCGGGGATTTGAAGACGAGAATGCATCACATCAACAGCCAACACCTCCATATTATTGGCATTAAGCGCAGTAATGCAGTCCTGCACCTCCACTTTGATGTTGTCGTTGACCAGATTCGGCAGGCTTGAAATGGAAACCGTCCGCTCCGGGTTCATGATGAAGGCGGCATCTTTCAGGTCCCGAAATTTGGGAAGACCGCTGGCCACGTAATTGGAACCGGAGTTAAAATCACCGGCCAGCTGGGCCACTTCCGTCAGCGCCCGACTCAGGGATTTCTGTGGATCCGGCGTTGTGCCGGCGGTCCAGACAATTTCGCTTTTCCGGGGGAATGTGGTCGGATCGTAAGCAAGGACACCCACCGAAGGAATGCCCGTATTCAGGGAAAAATCCGATGCAAAAAGCCGGATGCCCGCCTCTTTGTATTTTGCGATCATTTCTCGTGTCAGCGCATCCGTCACTGTATCCAGGTCGATGGCCGGCACACTCATTTGTTCCCGGCTGATTATGGAGGAGACGTGCCGCTCCACAATTTCACAGATGCCCTGGCTCATGGCCTCTTCAATGCAGTTGCCGGCGGACGGTCCGTTAAATTCGTTTATGGCAAAAAACCAATCAAAGGGAATCAGCACCTCCCTGTCCTTGGTCATATTACAGCCGAGGGTCCATTTAAGGGGAAGATCACCAAATATTTCCCGTGCCTTGTCCAATTCACCGGAGTCATCATGCACGGATTTGGCGATGGCTTCAAAGGGAATGGCCCGGTCTTTAAGATTATTGTAGGTTTCCAAACGAAAATTGTTCGGGTTCTTCCAAAAGCTGAAAAAGCTGAAACGTTCCGCCAGTTCCATAACGGCACTGGCTTCTGACTGACTGGGCGTCCCCCCTTTCCCCATCTGCTTCTTCGTTCCGATGGTTAGAACCGCATCACGCCCGCACACACTGAAATATACGGGAATATCCAGCCTGCCATTATCGATTCGAACGGTTTCTTCCAGAATGTCAAGGTCCACTTCTTTGAGCTTTTTTTTGAAATGCGCTACGGTTTCTTCCGGTGAAAAAATTTTATCCTGGTCAAAAGTGTAACCTTTGTAGGCATTGTGTAATTTTATTTTGCAGCCCAAATTGAAACTCCTTAAATTAAAGCCCCTATCAGTTTGCGGTTGGTGATGAAGGCCCTTTTACCAATTGCCCATCTTTTTTTCAACTCTCATATTTGCCCTGTCGGCGTAGGTAATAATTAATTATGGGAACCGTTCTGCAAATTTATGAAGCTTTCCCCCATATGCAAGAGATTGGTTGGGTATTTGTTAGGAAAATAGCTGGGGTCTATAAAGATCTGCATTGTATCTATCAGTTTTACAAACATATTTTACATTCCCATTGACTTTTTCCGCAAGAATGATGTTCTATGCGTTAGATATTATCCGCATGTAAATTAGCCTGAACTAAAGTCCAAAAGACAATATCCTGAACAAGTTTTTAAAAAATCCAATTGCTCGGCCATGTTAAGCTGTAAATGAATTCCGGAAGAGAAAAGTAATGGCGGAACCTCTTTCAGAGCAGATCATACGAAAGACAAAGCAAGCTGCTGAGCTCTATCACCGGCTGATTCTGGTCGTCGCGCCGGCAGGTGGAGGCAAGACCACTGCGTTGCGGGATGTGCGAGATCACACAGGTTCACCCCTGGTGAATGTCAACCTCGACCTTTCC
>JAJDOH010000273.1 GCA_022340265.1 Deltaproteobacteria bacterium
CAAACGCGATGAGGTCAAAAAAGCCTTCGACGCCAACGGAGACGGCAAAGCCGACCTTGTGGCCTGCCCGCCGGGTTGGGGCTGCGAGAAAGTGATCACGCACCATATGGAAGCTTACGACCTGGAACCTTATATCAACACCATCAAGGCGAGCTACTCCGCGTCCATGGCCGACGCCGTTGCCCGTTACAACGCCGGTGAACCGGTCCTTTTCTACACCTGGACACCCAACTGGACCGTATTCAAATTTCTGCCCGGCAAAGACGTAATGTGGATCAATGTGCCTGAGATTAATCCGACCGAAGGCCAGAAAGGCTTCGAAAAGTCCATGGTGCAGACCGACGTGGCGGGCGCCGTCAGCGATCCGATCAAGATGGGATTTCCGGCAAACGATATTATGGTGGTTGCTAACAAAAAATTTCTCAATGACAATCCGGCCGCCGCCCGTTTGTTCGAAGTCATGTCCATTCCGCTGGAGGACATTTCCCGTCAGAACAACCGCATGTATGCCGGAGAAAACACGGAAGAAGATATTGAACGCCATGTGACCGAGTGGATTGCCCTGCACCAGGACACGTGGAAAGGCTGGCTGGATGAAGCCCGCAAGGCTGCCATGTAAACCATAGCGGTCCGGCATCCTGCCCTGCCCGGAGCAGGGCAGGCCGGGCCGTGTTATCATCTGATATAACTTAGGTTCAAACGCCTGGTTTCAAAAATCAGAATATCACGTATTGTCCGGAGGAAAAGGATCAGGGGAACCCCGCCTTCTTCAGTGTTTCAACGAAGCGATCTTGCACGGCCGCATCTTTAAATGGCAGCTTGCGGCCATATGCTTCGCATTTGAAACCCGGCTCCAGTTGCATGACATGGGCCGCCGTCTGTTTGGCTTTTTCCATGTCACCGGCCTGGCAGTAGGCATAGGCCAATATCCTTTGCAAGGGAAGATACGAGGGGTATTCATCAAGGTAAGGCTCCACTTCTTTCACCGCTTCTTCAAAACGCTCCAGCAGGTTGTAAATGAGGGCCAGGTACATGGAGAGGCGGACGTGCGGGCCCGGATCCAGGCGCTTGGCTCGAATGATGGGCGCAACTGCCTCCTCCGGTCGGCCGGAAAATGCCAGAATGTAGCCGTAAAACGCCAGGCCATCAGCGCTGTTGGGTGCAATGGCAAGCAGCCGGTTGATAACCGCTTCCGCCTTTTCGTGCTCCCCCATCCACAGGTAGGTGCAACTCATCAGAGAAAAAGCCTCAGACAGGTCCGGATCCAGATCGACGGCCTTTTCCGAAAAATTAAGCGCTTTTTCAAGAACTACCCTATCTTCGCTCCAGCCGAAAGGCCACTCGTCGAACCAGGTCCAGCCCATGCCCACGTATGCCGGAGCATATTCCGGATCGAGCTCCAGGGCCTGCCGGTAGATCTCCCGGGCTTCGAGATGGCTATTGAAGGTCGAATCCAGGCCCAGCTTGTTGGCTTTTTTAACCAGATCGTAAACTTCCGGATTGACGCTGCCCCGGTTGGTGCGCTGCTCTTTTTCTCTGCTGGTCAGTTTCACCTTCAAAGCTGAAACCACCTTGCCCGTCACCTGGTCCTGCAGGTCAAATATATCCTCGAGGTTTCCGTCAAACCGGTCCGCCCAGATGTTCTGGTTGCGCAGGCCGTCGACCAGCTGCGTGGCAATGCGCGTTTACGCCATCGCCGTACAGCCGTTCCCCTTGAGAAATGACATCGCCGACATTGATGCCGATTCGAAATTCCATCCGCCGGTGATTTTCCAGGGATTGGTTTTCCGCTGCAAGCTTTTTCTGAATGGCCGCGGCGCAATCCAGCGCATCCAGGGCACTTGCAAACTCAGCCAGAAGGTTGTCCCCGGGCGAATCGACAACGCGCCCGCGGTGAACTTCGACGAATTCACTGATGAACATGCGGTAGCGGGTGATGGTCTCGACCGTGGCCATCTCATCGTCACCCATCAGCCGGCTGTACCCTTTCACATCCGTGCTCAGGATGGCGGCCAGTCTGCGAACGATCTGATCTGTGTCCTTTGTCATGGCGTTAAACCATCAATCAAGCTACGAGTTCATTCGTGTGCGGTGAAAAATGAACGGCTGTCTTTATAAGGGTCTAAAGCGTTATAATCAGCAGTTTTGTTGCGCGACTATCCGATTTCGTGGGAAATGTCTCCGGGCTGAACCGATACAATCAAAATAACGCGTTTTAAGCATAATTCAATAATAATAAATGCGGATATCCACATAACCCAAGTGATATTGCATGTTGGCCTGCGGGAAAGCCGGAGGACTTCAGATTCTGCGTTGCTGAGGGTTCGAAGTAAAGAACGACGACGTCACCCTCACACGCCTTGACTCTGGATCCCTCCGGCTTTTGAAACGTCGGGGTAACCCCTAACCAAATGGCGGTTTTCCGGAAAGAAACGTGGACCCTATACGGCTGCAAAGCTTAAGATGATTTCGACTCCTGCTTTTTCAACCAGATCGAAACGACCTGATCAACCACCTGATCCGCCCAGCTGTGCAATATTGAAGTCTCTGTTGCAGCAATGGGATGCGGAATGACAGCAAACGGATAGCCGGGCATCCCATGGGATACAGCCATGGCTTTGCCTGAGCTTATAAAAGGCTCCGTGGCCACTACGGCGGTGGGGATCCCCAGTTTCTCCATGACGATGCCGTCGAGCAAACTGCCCGAACTGCACGATCCTCAATCGCCAATTCCGGCCAGGACGAAGTCGCATTTCTGCGCCAGCATCCGGGCGGCATCATCTTTAACTGCATGGGAAACGGAGTGCTTTTTTACGATGACCACGTCTTTCAGAGAAAAACGTTCGGACAGCTTCGCGACAATACGATTCAAAACCGTATCCGAGTTTGTCTTCCCGTTGTCAATGACTCCCAATACACCATTTTTCAGGTTTTCAATTCGGGGCGCCATCCCCATTTTTTCAGGGGTGGGCCCGCTGGTCGGATTATAGACGACGAAACTCATTTTGACTGGTCTCCCTTTTATGCTGAAATATTTATTCTAACACTGAAACCTCGGTCTTTTGGGCCAGGTTGGGGAAGATTGACTGTGCCGAAGCCCTGAGACGCGGAATAATGGAATATTGGAAGGTTGGAATGGTGGGTTCAAAAGGATTAAATCTTTTTTTTCGATACAACTCGTAAAACAGAGATTAAAATCAGAATAAATACCGTTTTTAAACCCCAATATTCCACCATTCCACTATTCCATGGGTTTTCTGACAGCAATACCACCTCCTCTGGGTCAGGATTATTTACTTTAAAAACATTCTCAAAAAAAAATTGGCCGATTCACGATTGGCCGCTACCACCCTCAAGTGCCGCAGCTGGCGTCGCGCAGCGTCCGGGTGACCGAATGGCAGGATTTCATACTGGCCCAACCCGGGATACAGGCCGAGAAACGCCCGGCAATCCCCCCGGCCACTACCAGCAGGATGTCGTCAGGCGACGGCACGGCACGTACCAAACGGTTTTCATCTTCATCTTCAATCGGTTTTTCAATGTAGCCACCCCTTTTCAGATCGGCCAGCGGACGGGCTGCCTTTTCATAGAGAAATTGCCGGACCCCGGCTTTGTCCCACCCCTGCCGGTTCAATGTGTTATAGTGCTCCGGGCAGATGATCACGGCCATTTCCGTTTGTCCGCCCATGTTGAACGTGCCCAGTGCGGACATCCGATCCGCCATGGTGAGCAGGATATTTTCGGCCTTCAAAGCCGTGTGGTTGTTGACCTGGTTGTGGCTTTCGCCCGCAAAAACCGTTACT
>JAJDOH010000292.1 GCA_022340265.1 Deltaproteobacteria bacterium
GTGCTGGGGAACCATGTGGCGCGGATTTTCGACGTGGGCGTTGCGGGTATTCACAGGCTGTTCGATTCAAGTGATGATATTTTGCGGGCCAATGTGGCGGTGGTGGTCGCGGGAATGGAGGGGGCGTTGGCCAGCGTTGTCGGGGGGCTGGTCTCATGCCCCGTTATCGGTGTGCCGACCAGCATCGGATATGGTGCCAGTTTCGGCGGTATTTCAGCGCTTCTCAGCATGCTCAACAGTTGTGCTTCGGGCGTGAGCGTGGTCAACATCGACAACGGTTTTGGAGCCGGTTACCAGGCCAACCTGATCAACAAAATTGCGCTGGGCACAAACAGGCCTTGAAATTGCCGCATCTTCATTTGCTTCTTCATCATTTCAGTTTCAGGTAATCATTCACGGTTCCCGTATCACCGTACCTCAATTTTCGGATCAGATAAATGAAAAGATAGGCCGTCTGCAATGCATCTTGAAGGGCGTTGTGTTCCGCGAACTTCGGCAGATGAAATTCGTCGCTGAGAGATGAGAGCCTGTAAGAATCCTGCTTTTCGTGATGGTCGAGATAGGGACCGTTTAAGGATGTTTTGTAGGCCCTGGCAAGCCGCATGGTATCTAGGCTCGAACTTTCGATGACGCCACCCAGGTAATTCTGGCAGGCGCGATTGACGAATTCCAGATCCAGAGACACGTGGTGTCCCACCAGAAAAGCACCACCGCAGAAGTCAATGAAACGGGGCAGTACTTCCTTTATGGGCTCGGCTCTCCTCAGTTCACCGGGCGTGATCCGATGAATGAGGGTGCTGGGGGTATAAAGTTTTCCCTGTGGTTTAATAAGGGCATAAAACGTATCTTCAAAACAAATTCGTACGTTTTTGATACGAACAGCACCAATGGCGATAATTTCATCCCTGCGTTGCTTGAGCCCCGTCAATTCGGTGTCAAAAACCACAAAATCGCAGTCCCGGACAGGCAGGTCCTTGTCGGCGGCAACGCTGATCATGTTGTTTGCCACAATGGCGGGGTGGGTCGGTTGCTGGGACGGAAAAAAACGCTTTATGAGTTTATGAATGGGCATAGATCGTAAGTGACCATGATTCCAGCAGGATATCCGAATTCGGGGTTATGCATTACCCTTTTTCGGGTATCCAAACTCAATTCGCGCAGTCCCCTGAAAACGCCTGATAACCTCGAAAACCTCTTTCAGCATCTGTTTTTCTAGACCCGAGAGATCATCAGGCCGAATATGACTGTCGGGTGCCTGCCCGTTTTCAACCATATGGAGCTGATGAACCAGCTTGATATGCATCATTAACTCATAGGCCTCAATGAGTTCGGAACCGAGTTCCCGAGGAATATGGTGATGATTTTGAAGCGCGTGCAGCCTTTCCAGCGTATTGGTTTCACCGATTCCGTATTTCAAACTCATGGCCCTCGCAAAATCGACAAAAAAAGCCAGGCCTTTGCTTTCTAAATTCAGGTAATCCCGGTACTGACCGTCCTTTTCCACCACAAAATTGCCGTAAAACGATAATGGCGGCTCCTGCAAACAGCAGTTTTGTGCCAGATAACGAAGCAACGGTTCATTTCCCTTGGCCAGGATGAGTTCCTGATCTTTTAATTTTTCCGCAAGCGCAGTAGCGCCGGCGCCCGACCTGAAGTCGAAAAAAACAACAGCATCAAAATCCATCTCCCGCCCCGAAAACCGGCACCAGTCTCTAAAATAACGGTCCCAGACGGCCTGGGGCTGACGCCATTTGTCATTTATGGCGGTATTGTCGCCTGAAGCGGGGTCATATCCACAGGCAGTGAGATGCTTGATGGCCTGTTTGGATAACAAACTGAAATATTGGCCGGCTTCCCTCCCCGCGCTTTCGTTCGGGCTGTTGGCGTAAACAATGCCGTTTGCCTGGCTGCTTTTGAAAATCTGCTCTTGACGCCCTTCACTTCCGAACAGCAGCCACGAAAACGGCAGGGGTGGCTTTCCGAGTTCTTCTTCAAGCAGTTTCAGCAATCGACCCAGAAGGTGGTCGTTCAACACCGAAATCATCCGGGTCACGTTGCAGGCTTTTGCGCCTTCTTCGATGAGCGAACGCACAACTGTCGGGATCTTCAGGCTCAGTTCATACAATCCGCTGATCCGTCTTTGTGCCTGAATTTCTCTGAAAAGGAAATAGGGGGAACTCCCTTGTGCGACCATGATGTCGTGGGTTGTGAGCATCTTGGAAATCCTGCCATTTTCTTCTATGGCCAGGTGGTGAATGCGATTCGTGATCATGGCAAGCAACGCGTCAAAACAGACTGACTGTCCCGAAATGGTCTGAACCGGCGCTGTCATGATTGCGGACGCTTTCGTATGGTAATCAAGCCCCGGGGCAACTACCTTTCCACGGATATCCTTGTCCGTGACGATGCCGATAACTTCTTCCCGGTTGTCAGTCAACAGGACTGAACCGATTCTCTTTTCCGACATTATTTGGGATATCTGCTGGACCGTAGCATATGAGGGCGCGGTAATAAGTCTTCCTTTGGAGATCTCTCCTGCCTTAGCGTTAAAAAGGAACAGGGCCCCTTCTGCGCGGGGTGAGATTTTCTGCTGGCGAAGCTCGGAATAAACCGGCTGGGACATCTTGTCGCTCATGGTGCTCAGGTAATAGCGCTTCAATTTTGGGTTGGCTTCAATGAGATGGAGGAACTCTTTTTTGTCGAAAAGGAAGCAGAAGGTATCATCGAGGGTTTCAACGTTGTAATTTGCCGTGGTATTTTGAATGATGGACAGCGCCCCGAAGTGTTCCCCTTCACCCCGGAAATCCTTTAAGACGACGTTCCCCAGGCTATCCAGCCGGTAGGTCCTGACCCCGCCTTTTTGAATCACATGAAAGTGATTGACCTCACTCTCTCCCTGTTTGAGAATCAGGGTGTCTCTCGGAAAAAAATCAATGACGGCTTTCTGTGCGAAGCTCATCAGCGTTTGCCGATCCAGTTCACTGAAGGGAAATCTACTACCCAGGAAATCCAGAACAACGGCATGGGAAACTGCATTTGTGTTCATGAACCGTCCAAACCAAAACAGTTGAGAATGAACGCCGATCAGTAATGAGCCTTTGTTTAGCGCATTACCGTTTCTTGCCCGAAGACTTACTAACAGGTGCCGGAATGAGGTTCTTTTTTGGAAATATCTTCATGTATAAAAACGCGGAAATAGTAATCATTGCAAGGGTAAAAAGAATAGCGGGAAACTCGCGGTTCCCCTGATAAAGGAGCGACAGAACGCTTATGATGAAAAGAAATTGGTAGCCGGTTCGTTTGAAAAAAACGATTTCTTTCAGAATATACATGTTAACAGCGGGTTCGATCAAAAAGATGAAAATGTAGATGCCTTTTGCTAATCGAATATCCTCAACAACACCCAAAATTTTGCCAATAGTGACGAACAGAAGGATCAAGGACAGAAAAATGTTCGGGTATCGGTAAGTGCGCTTGTCTTTCAGAAGCGCTTTGTTGTTTAAATGATGCCTGAGAGCGACCGTGTTGTCTTTCGTCTCCAACCGCTTCCGGATCTCGAATCTGTCGTTGCCCTTTGACAGGAGCATGTCAATCTGGGTGCTGAGTTCATCTTTCATGGGAAAGGTGATATCATAGAATAACTAAAAAGTACAACTTTTCCATATGTTCAAGATGAATTTTTTTGAGTTGCCTAACCCGGCATTAGCGTGTAATCTGATTTTGAAACAGCTTATTTTGTCTTATTCGAGGTAAGATCATGGCAACCAAAACCCACTGGGCGGATCAATACGTAGAGAAGAAGAAAGACGCTTTTGAGGCGGTACGGCTTATTAAAGGAGGACAGCGCGTCTTTATCGGTTCAAGCTGTGGCGAACCGCAGCATCTCGTCAAAGCCTTAGCGGGAACCGGCAATTGTTTTTCCGATATCGAAATCGTAAGACTTATGGCCATCGAGAAATCTCCGCTCAGTCTGATCGCTGATAAGACCATGTGCAGGGCCATGGACATCCGGTCCTTTTATCTCGGTTCGGCAAAAACCAAAAGCATCCGTCAGGAGATGAGATTTCTCACCCCCATCAATCTTTCTGAAATTCCCAGGCTGTTCAAAACCAGACAGTTGCCCATTCATGTGGCGCTGGTTCAGGTGTCACCTCCGGACGATTTCGGCTGGATGAGCCTGGGTGTATCCGTGGACATCACGCAGGCGGCCGCTTTGAACGCGAACATGGTTATTGCACAGGTCAACTCCAGAATGCCGCGGGTTTTGGGACAGAGTTTTATCCATGTGGACGATGTGGATGTCATTGTGGAGCATGATGAGGAGCTCCTGACCATCAGCAAGATGCCGGAGACGGAGACTGCCAACGCCATCGGCCAGTTTGCGGCCCGATTGATCGATGATGGATCAACCCTGCAAATCGGACCGGGTGTGTCAAGTCAGGCGACGCTGCTGGCACTTTCCAATAAGAAAGATCTGGGTGTTCACAGCCAGTATATTACGGATGACATCATGCACCTTGTGGCACGGGGTGTGATCACGAACCGCAAAAAAGGGTTCAATGACGGAAAACTGGTCGCCAGCAGCGCCGTCGGCAGCCAACTGCTTTATGAATACATCCACGACAACCCTTCCATTGATTTTCACCCTTCCGATTATGTCAATGATCCCGGCATCATCGCAAGAAACAACAAAATGGTGTGCATCAATGTGGGCATGGCCATGGATCTGACGGGACAGATGGCCGCCGATGCGCTGTCTCAAAATTATTATTCCGCTGTTACCGGTATAATGGATTTTATGCGGGGCGCCTCACGTTCACCGGGCGGCAAATCCATCATTCTGATGACGTCCACATTTGCGAAAGGAAAACGGAGCAGAATCGTACCCATACTTGAAAACACCGCGGTCGTGGTCCCGAGAGGGGACGTGCATTACGTGGTGACGGAGTACGGGGTCGTAAATCTTTTCGGAAAAAGCTTCCAGGAACGCGCCATGGCCATGATCAGTATTGCGCATCCCGATTTCAGGGAAGAACTTTTTCATAAGGCAAAAGAAATGGGGCTTTTGGGTCCGGAGCGCACATTAAAGGAATCCATTCACGGCGTGTATCCCTTCAGACTGGAAGAAACAAGGGAAATTGACGGTGAAACAGTGGTATTTAGGCCCGCAAAGCCGGTGGATGAACGACGTATTCAGGAGCATTTCTATTCTTTGGACAAAGATGATGTGGTGGCCCGCTTTTTTCATGAGAAACATAGTTTTTTCAAAGACGACCTTGCGGGTATTCTTCAGATCGACTACGTCAACGACATGACCATATTGGCTGTCGTTGGCGAAGTCGGTTTTGGAAAAGTTGTGGGTTTGGGCGAATACCTGCTGGTGCCTTCAACCAACAAGGCGGAAGTCGCCTTCTCCGTCAGTCGGGAATATCAGGGCAAGAAAATCGGAAAAATTCTGTTGCTCAAGCTGGCCCAGGCTGCCCTTGAAAACGGCATTTCCGGATTATTTGCCGTCACTTCGCCCAGCAATCTCGGGATGATTCATTTGTTCAAGACACTTCCTTACAAGGTGAAAAGCGTGTTTGAAGACGATATGGTGGTACTGAGCTGCCGTTTTGATGAACCGTCTTGAAAATCCTTTTGACCGATCCCCCCGGTCTACACTCCATTTCCCTGCTTTTATCCATCCGCCTGCCGATCAGTTACCCCGTAAAGATCGGGGGAAAATCTCATCCCCTCGCCTTTCCCTTGCGCCTCTATGTATGACCTGTCTTTATTGGCAGGGTTGATAAAATGCGTCAATGCGTCAATGGGTCAAAAAAGGGAAATGCATGTTACATTTTTCACAAAATCCACTGAAATCTTGAACAAATTTTTGATTGACAAATTGAACTGATTCAATTTAAAAAGTAAGCGGCCTAAGAAAGTTCCTCAAAGATGTTGAACACGCATGGCCATTTTTTATGATTTCTTCTGATCAATCCAACCGTCTCTGACAATAAGCGCTGTTTTACTTGAACGTTAATTTCAACCGTAGCTTCAACGTTAGTACCAACTTTAACATAACTTAAACGAGGAGGGTGCAAGCATGGCGGAAAAAGAACGTGTGGAAACTTCTGAAGCGCAGATTGCTGTTCACTGGCAGGAAGAAGGGTATTACTACCCTTCAACGAAATTCGTTGCCCAGGCGAATATGACCGATGAAACAATCTACGAAAGGTTCAGCCTGGACAATTTCCCCAACTGCTACAAGGAATATGCAGATCTTCTGGAGTGGTACGAATACTGGCATACCATCCTTGACACCAGTGATGCTCCTTGTTGGAAATGGTTTGTAGGCGGCAAGATCAATGCCAGCCATAACTGCATTGATCGGCATCTCAAAAACCACAAGAACAAAACCGCCATCCATTTCGTGCCGGAACTGGAAGAGGAAAAGACGGAACACATCACCTACCAGGAACTGTATGTCCGCGTGAATGAGTTTGCCGCGATTCTGAGAGATTTTGCGGGACTCAAAAAAGGGGACCGAGTGACCCTTCACATGCCCATGTGCGCCGAACTGCCCATTACCATGCTGGCTTGTGCCAGACTGGGTATCATTCATTCAGAAGTTTTCGGCGGGTTCAGTGGCCGCGCCTGCGCCGACCGGATTGTGGATTCCCAGAGCAATGTTCTGATCACAATGGATGCCTATTACCGCAACGGCAAACTGCTGGATCATAAACAAAATGCCGACATCGCCCTCAAACTGGCAAAAGAAGACGGCCAGATCGTAGACAAGGTCCTGGTGTGGCAGCGTTACCCCGGGAAGAATTCAAGCCCGGCCCCCATGGTTGAAAATCGGGATTATTTCGTCAACGACCTTCTGAAAGATTACTATGGCGCAAGGGTTGCGCCGGTTCCCATCGCGGCGGAAGATCCCTTGTTTTTGATGTATACCAGCGGGACCACGGGAAAACCGAAAGGGTGCCAGCACAGCACGGCCGGGTATCTCGCTTACGCCACGGGAACCTCAAAATATATTCTGGATATTCACCCGGAGGATGTTTACTGGTGCATGGCCGATATCGGCTGGATTACCGGCCATTCCTATATCGTTTACGGACCCCTTTCCCTGGGCGCCTCAACCATCATCTTTGAGGGCGTTCCCACCTATCCCGATGCCGGCAGAGCCTGGCGGATCGCCCAGGATCTGGATGTCAACATCTTCCATACGGCGCCCACCACCATCCGGGCCCTTCGCAAGATCGGACCCGATGAACCCGCCAAATACAACTATCATTTCAAGCACATGACCACCGTGGGCGAACCCATCGAACCCGAAGTGTGGAAATGGTACCACAAGGAGGTGGGCAAAGGTGAGGCGATCATCGTAGACACCTGGTGGCAGACGGAAACCGGTGGTTTTCTCTGCAGCACCATGCCGGCCATCACTCCCATGAAACCCGGTAGCGCGGGACCTGCCGTGCCGGGGATTCATCCTGTGATTTACGATGAGGAAGGCGAAATTCTTGCGGCAGGTTCCGGAAAAGCTGGGAATATCTGCATCCAGAACCCCTGGCCGGGTGCCTTTCAGACCATCTGGGGCGACCGGGACCGGTTCGTCAGCACCTATTATGAACGGTACAACAAGGATCCCAACAGCAAAGACTGGCGCGACTGGCCTTATCTGACAGGCGACGCGGCCGTTCAGGCCGAGGACGGCTACTACCGAATCCTGGGAAGAATCGATGATGTGATCAACGTGTCGGGTCACCGGCTCGGCACCAAGGAGATTGAATCGGCCGCCCTGGTGGTGGAGGAGGTGGCGGAAGCCGCCGTGGTTCCCGTGGCCCACGACATCAAGGGGAAGGAGCCGGATCTGTATATCGCTCTTAAACCGGGCGTTGAACCCTCCGAAGCATTGTCCAAGAAAATATCCGATGCCATCTGCGAAGAAATCGGAAAGATCGCAAAGCCCAGATTTGTTTTGCTGGTGAAGGATATGCCCAAAACCCGTTCCGGAAAGATCATGCGGCGGGTGCTCTCTTCCATTTCCAACAATAAAGATGTGGGTGATGTCACCACTCTTGCCAACCCGGAGATCGTAACGGAAATCCAGGAGATGATGAAGAAGAAGTGATCCTCGAATAAAACCCTCAACCTGCCTTTTCCGTTTGGGTCGGCAGGTTGGGTTGCCACAATATAAATAAGGAGGGCCTATGACCGACGGATATCTGGCTTACTACAAGCAGTCAATTGAGGATCCCAATAGCTTCTGGAGCAAACCGGCTGAGGACTGTCATTGGTATAAAAAGTGGGACAGGGTACTGGACGATTCAAACAAGCCCTTTTACAGGTGGTTTACCGGCGGGATGGTGAATACCTGTTATAATGCCCTCGACATCCATGTGGAAAACGGCATCGGAGATCAGGTAGCCCTTATTTACGACAGCCCGGTTACCGACACCATCCAAAAATACACCTATCTTGAATTAAGGGACGAGGTAGCCCGCTTTGCCGGCGTTCTGGCGTCAAAAGGCGTTCAGAAGGGCGACCGTGTTCTGTTGTATATGCCCATGGTGCCGGAAGCGGCCATGGCCATGCTGGCCTGCGCAAGGCTTGGGGCGGTTCATTCCGTGGTGTTTGGCGGATTTGCTTCAAAGGAACTGGCCATCCGCATCAATGACGCAAAACCGAAAGTCATTGTTTCCGCGTCGTGTGGTATTGAAGTAAAAAGGGTCATCCCCTACAAACCACTCCTTGAAGAAGCCTTGGAAATTGCGGACGCAAAACCGGATGCCTGCATTATCCTTCAGCGGCCCCAGGAAATCGCTTCCATGAAACCGGGATTCGACTACGGCTGGCATGAGGAGATGAAAAAAACCGCTCCTGCGGATTGCGTTCCCGTTGCCGCAACCGACCCATTATACATTCTCTACACATCGGGGACCACCGGTGTGCCCAAAGGCGTTGTGCGAGATAATGGCGGGCACATGGTGGCGCTTAAATGGACCATGAGCGCCGTTTACAATCTGCAGCAGGGCGACGTTTGGTGGACCGCGTCCGATGTGGGCTGGGTCGTCGGGCACTCCTATATTGTTTATGGCCCCCTGCTCAAAGGGTGCACCACCATCCTTTTTGAAGGCAAACCGGTGGGCACACCCGATGCGGGGGTCTTCTGGCGTGTAATCAACGAGCACAAGGTCAAGACCATGTTTACCGCTCCCACCGCATTTCGTGCCATCAAGCGGGAAGACCCTGAGGGAAAGCTTATCAAAAATTATGATCTGTCCAATTTCAAGGCCCTTTTTCTGGCGGGGGAACGGCTGGATCCCGATACGCTTCAGTGGGCTGAAAAAAAACTGAAGGTACCGGTCATCGATCACTGGTGGCAAACGGAGACCGGCTGGGCCATCGCAGCCAACTGCCTGGGCATCGAACAGTTTCCCGTAAAGCAGGGATCCCCCACAAAGGCGGTTCCCGGATGGAATATTCAGGTGGTGGATCCCGAAGGCAAACCGGTAAGCCCTGGAGAAATCGGCGCTCTGGTGGTAAAACTGCCGTTGCCTCCAGGGACCCTGCCTACCCTCTGGAACAATGATGAGGGTTTTCTCAAAAGCTATCTGGAGGAATTTCCCGGTTACTACAAGACGGCTGACGCCGGATTCATTGACGACGACGGCTATGTGTTTGTCATGTCGCGCACTGATGATATCATCAATGTGGCCGGCCATCGCTTGTCCACAGGGGGCATGGAGGAAGTTCTGGCGGATCATCCGGATGTGGCGGAGTGTGCGGTACTGGGAGTGGACGACAAGCTCAAAGGGCAAATTCCCATCGGTTTTCTGGTTTTGAATGCCGGGGTTACCCGCGCCCCCGAAGATATCGAAAAGGAAATCATTCAGATGGTTCGAAAGCGCATCGGCCCGGTGGCTTCCTTTAAAGTCGCCACCACCGTAAAGCGGCTGCCCAAGACCAGATCCGGAAAAATTTTAAGGGGAACCATGCGGAAAATAGCAGACAATGAAAACTTTAAAATACCGGCCACCATAGATGACCCGGCCATTTTAAAAGAGATCGAAGAGGCGCTCATAAAAAAAGGGTTTGCAGGGGCAAAAATTAAGCAATAGAAATTTTTGACTGAGGATTCCTTTGCATATTGAACTGCACAATTATCTTTTTCTTTCCATTCAACCCGCGTTCGGGTGCCTGGTATTCGGTTTCTGGTGCCCGCTTCTGAGAAGAGCCAAACGGCATTTCTGGCTCAAGACGCCTGAAACCTGACGTCTTTGATACTTACGGAGAAATCTGCTTTTACGGCAAACTTTATTAGACGCAGCCATAATTAAAGGAAGGGGGGATGTAAGAAAGTCAAATACAGGCAAGGTGACCAAGAAATCCAATTAGAACGATTCTTTAATTAGGAGGGTAGATTATGACTAACGGTGAACTTTACTGGAAGAAAAATCTTAGACTCATGATAGGCTGTTTAATCGTTTGGTTCGTTGTTTCATTCGGGTTTGGCATCTTGCTGGTTCATCCACTTGACCACTTCCATCTGGGAGGCTATCCGCTGGGTTTCTGGTTTGCACAGCAAGGGTCCATGTACGTCTTTGTGGTGTTGATTTTCGTCTATGCAATCAAGATGACGAAATATGACCAAGAATTCGACGTAGAGGAGGAATAATCATGACCCTGCGAATGACGACGTATATTATTGTTGGTCTCACCTTTGCCATTTATATCGGCATTGCCTTCTGGGCACGGGCAAAAACCACATCGGATTTTTATGTTGCCGGTAAGGGTGTTCATCCGGTTTTAAACGGAATGGCCACGGCGGCGGACTGGATGTCGGCGGCCTCCTTTATTTCCATGGCAGGACTCATCGCCTTCATGGGGTACGACGCCTGCGTTTATCTCATGGGTTGGACGGGCGGTTACGTGCTTCTGGCCATGATGCTGGCACCCTACCTTCGCAAATTCGGAAAATTTACCGTCCCCGAATTTATCGGGGACCGCTACTATTCCCAGGGCGCCCGAATTACGGCGGTGATCTGCCTGATTATCTGCTCCATCACCTACGTTATCGGCCAGATGAAAGGCATCGGTGTCGCCTTTTCGCGGGTTCTGGAAGTGGATTTTTCAACGGGCCTTTTCTGCGGCATGGCCGTCGTCTTTATTTACGCGGTAATGGGCGGCATGAAAGGGATCACCTATACCCAGATCGCCCAATACTGCGTGCTGATTTTTGCGTATACGGTGCCGGCGATCTTTATCGCCTTTCAACTCACCGGAAATCCGATTCCGCAACTGGCTCTTGGAAGCCATCTGACGGACGGAAGCGGCATGTACCTGTTGGAGAAACTGAATAAAATCTGCATTGAACTGGGGTTTGCCTCGTACACGGCCCAGAAATGGACAACCTGGAACGTATTTTTGTTGACTATCTCACTGATGGTCGGTACAGCCGGGCTGCCCCATGTCATCATGCGCTTCTTTACGGTCCCCAAAGTTCGGGATGCCCGTTTTTCAACCGGTTGGGCGCTGGTATTTATTTCCATTTTGTATACCACCGCTCCGGCTGTGGGTGCCATGGCGCGAAGCAACCTGATGCACACCATTCAGACCGGTCCGGTGGGGTCGCCCACGGGGAACCTCCTTTATGCGGACAGGCCTTCATGGTTTACCAACTGGGAAAAAACCGGTCTGCTGAAATGGGAAGACAAGAATGGTGACGGCAGAATCCAGTATTACGGCAATAATCCGGGTTTTGACAAAAAAGCGGAAACCTGGGGCTGGCGAGGCAATGAGATGGTCAAGGTGGACCGGGATATCATGGTGCTGGCCAACCCGGAGATTGCCAACCTGCCTTTCTGGGTGATCGCGCTGGTTGCGGCCGGTGGAATTGCCGCGGCACTCTCGACCGCGGCAGGCCTTTTGCTCGCCATTGCTTCCTCCATCAGTCATGACTTGCTCAAGGGCGTCTTTACGAAAGGAATCAACGAAAAACAGGAACTGACGTATGGCCGCATCTCCATGACCGTCGCGATTATCGTGGCCGGATATCTGGGGTTGAATCCGCCGGGATTTGCCGCGCAGGTGGTGGCTCTGGCCTTCGGTCTGGCGGCTTCATCCATCTTTCCCGTTCTGATGATGGGGATCTTCTCCAAAAGGATGAACCGGGCGGGCGCCATTGCCGGGATGCTGACCGGCATCGGAACCACGCTTTTGTACATCTTCCTGTATAAGGGCTGGTTCTTCATCAAAGGGACGGCACCGCTGGCCGACAATCCGGACGGCTGGATGCTGGGGATCAACCCCCAGTCCTTTGGGGCAGTGGGAGCGCTCCTGAATTTCGTTGTGGCGTTCCTGGTCTCCAGGGCAACAGCACCGCCGCCTGAACATATCCAGGCCCTGGTGGAGGATATTCGTATTCCCAAAGGGGCGGGTACCGCAGTAAGTCACTAATGAGAAAATTTTTTAGAAGACCGGTGTGCCTGCCCTGCGGGCACACCGTTTTTTTTAGATGACCAAGGAGTGAAATTGTTTGTAATGACTTCAGAAAAATCCTGCGAGAAAGAGATTCTTGATTTTATATCCGGCGTGCGTGTCTTTACCGCTTTGCCGGAAAATGAACTAATAGAGATGTGTGCGAAGATAACACGGGAACAGTACCGCAAGGGGCATATTCTGTGCAGGCAGGATGAGACGCTCCTTAGCAAGGTGTATGTGATTGAAAGTGGATCGCTGGAGCTCTTTTTTGAGGAAGAAGGGAAGAAAAACCTGCGGGGAACCCTTACCACCGGGGATGTATTCGGCGGAATCGCCATTTTGATGAACAGTGGAAAGTCTGCCAGAACCGTCATGGTCAAGGAAGATACCACTCTGCTCGTATTGCCCAAAGAAAAATTCATAGACATCTCCGCCAGACACCAGCCTTTTTACACATTTTTCGTAGAAACATTTCAAGACCGAATGTTAGACAAATCCTATGCCGCCATTTTCCAGTCAAGCCAGCTCACCCATTTTCTCTCGGGGATTGTGCCGTTTTCATTGCTGTCGGAAGAAGTTCTTAAAGAAATTTCAAAAGAATTTTCCGTTGTGCACTATTCAAGTGGTACAAGGCTTTTCCGTCAGGGCAGAAGCAAGGTTGAATATCTGTATGTCATACAGAAGGGCGCTGTGGAACGCTATTTTGAGGAGGGTGAAAACAAAACCCTCCGTGGTGTCCTTGGGGAAGGAGATCTCTACGGTGGGATTTCCATGCTGGTGAACGACGGTATCGCTGTCCGCTCCATCAGTATCCTTGAAAACACCTACTTTTACATCCTCCCAAAAGCCGTGTTTTTGAGACTCTGCAATGAACATGTAAACTTCTCGGAATACTTTACGGGTGCTTTTGGAAAAAGAATGATGGACAGAAGCTATGCCTCCATCATCAAAAGAGATACAGGTGCTGCTGATTCCCAAACACCGTTTTTCAACCTGGAAGTGAAGGATCTCTATAATAAGAATATCCTGTCGTGCGGTGAAGACGCCTCCATACAGCAAGCGGCGTCTCTCATGAGTGAGAGAAAATGCAGCTCCATCTTTATTAAGAATACCAAAGACGAATATACCGGCGTTGTAACCGATACGGATCTTAGAAGCAAGGTGATCTCACAGGGCCATGACATTACCGCTCCCATTGCAAGCATCATGAGCTCACCTTTGCACAGCGTTCAGATGGATGCCATGGTATCCGAAGCAATGATTGAAATGATGGATACCAATCTGAAACACCTGGCTGTCAGGGACCGGCAAAGCAATGTGGTGGGAATTTTGACCAACCGGGATATCCTCACCGCGCAGGAGCAGTCGCCATTTTTTGTGGTTCGGGAAATTGTTGTCGCTTCCAGCTTAAATGAGATTGTAGACAAACAGCAGAGAATCCCGAGACTGATCCAGAACATGCTCAACAGTGGCGCAAAGACCAAAACCATTACCCGTCTCATCAGTTCCATATCCGACGCTATTCTGGAAAAACTGGTCGGTTTTGCCCTGGATGAACTGGGACCGGCTCCGGCTGATTTTGTCTTCCTGATTGTGGGGAGTGAGGGAAGAAATGAACAGACGCTCAAAACAGATCAGGATAACGCCATCATCTACGCAGATGTCACCAAACCCGAATCGGGCGCTGCAAAAACCTATTTTCTCGAGTTCGGGGAGAAGGTCTGCACCTGGCTGGATACGGCTGGATATGATTTCTGTAAAGGGGACGTTATGGCCAAAAACCCCAAATGGTGCCAGCCCCTTTCCATTTGGAAACGATACTTTTATTCATGGATTCGTGTTTCGACCCCAAAAGACCTGATGCAGTCCAATATCTTTTTTGATTTAAGAGGGGGATGCGGCAGCAATGCCCTGGTGGATGAGTTGCGACTTTTTCTGTTTGATTCCCTGGAAGGGTGGACAAGGTTTTTCAGGGATCTGGCCGTTAATGCGCTCGGTTTTAAACCGCCATTGGGGTTCTTCAGGAACTTTGTGGTGGAATCCAAAGGCGAACACCGCAATAAATTTGATATCAAAAAATCCATGACACCCATTGTGGATATTGCGAGAACCTACGCCCTTAACAACAATATTTCCGAAACCAACACCCAGGAAAGACTTTACCGTCTGTACCTTGAAAAGGTCTTTGATGAGGAAACCTACAATGACCTGGACCAGGCCTACAGCTATTTGATGCATCATCGGTTGAGCGGGCAGATCAAAAATATCCTGGAGGGGAAAAAACCGGATAATTACATCAATCCCAACAAACTCTCACGCATGGACCAGACCATGCTGAAAGAAATCTTCAAACGGATCGAGCGAATGCAGACCCGGCTGAGCGTCGATTTCACAGGGGGTGCCTAGGCTCGCTGAATCCAATCAGCCGGTTTTCACCGGTTATCGGCTTTCAGGGCATCACCGGGTCCCACTGTTACGAAAACGTAGCGCTCCGGAAGGATGATATCCTTCACTGCCCGGTTGATGTCGTTTTTGGTTACGGATTCAATGCGCTCAATGTATTTCGGCATGTGGTCAAATCCCACGCCGTAGAGTTCGTCCAGCGCCATCTGCATGGCCTGGCTGCCGTTGGTCTGCATGCCGATCTTGAGATTGCCCAAAAGATATCGTTTGGCTGCCGCCAGTTCTTTGTCCGTCAATCCTTTGTCTCTTAGAAACGTCAGTTCATCAAAAACGGCTTTTTCCGCCTGCGGAAGCTTGTCCGGATCGCATGCCAGATAAACGCCGAAAGACCCGGTTTCAAGGCCTGGACTTCTAAAGGCCGTCACGCTGTAAGCGAGACTCCGCTGATCCCGGAGCTTCAGGAACAGTCTGCCTCCCATACCGGAAAGGGCCGTGTCCACCAGGGCCATGGGGGCGTTATTGATGTTCTTGAGATCGGCGCCCAGATAGCCCACTGCAAGGTGTGTCTGGGCCCCCGGACGCTCGATATGGGCCTTTCTGGGACCGGTCAAAGGGGGTTCCGGTTTGATCTCCGGCAGGATTTTTGTGGAGGGTTTAAAAGGTCCGAACAGGGTTTCCAGATAAGGGACCAACTGTTTCCGGTCCAGGTCGCCCACAATGGCCAGCACGAAATTCGAGGGGATCCGAATGGATTCGTACCACCCTTTCAGTTCCTCCCCTGTTATCCGGCTGATGGTTTCCGGGGTCCCGGTGGACGGGTGTCCGTAGGGGTAATGGGGATAGAGCGTCTTGTAGAACAGCTCAAAGAGTTGGGCCGTGGGGCGGTCCTTCTTGGCGCGAATAGCCGCCAGGATGTCTTCCCGCACTTTTTCAATTTCATGGGAAGGGAAACTCGCATGAAGCACAACATCGGAGAGAAGATCCAGACCCGCATATAGATCTTTGCTCAGAAATTTTCCGGAAACACCCAGACTGTTTCTTCCTGAAAATCCTTCAAGGCTTCCCGCCCAGGATTCCACGGTGGCGGCGATATCAGCAGCGGTTCGCTTTCGGGTGCCCCGGGTCAGCATTTCGGCCACAAAATCCGATATGCCCCACTCCCCATCTTTTTCCAGCCGTTTTCCCCCCAGAAAAACTCCCACCATGGAGACTTCCGGAACCCGTTTGTTCTCTTTTATGATAACGCGCATGCCGTTTTTGAGTACGCGCATTTCAGTAGGGTTGTTGAGCTTAGTGGGCAGGGATTCCGTTTTGGCGGGGGCCGCTTTAAAAAAAGACATCACCTCATCCGCATCGAGATGGATCTTTTCCCCTTCCGGCGCCATGACGCCGATGGAAAGATTTTCAGGCCGCAGATAGGTTTGCGAAACCCGAAGGATATCTTCAGCGGTAACCTGTTTTATCCTGGCCAGATAGTCATCCGCATGGTACATGTCTCCGGTCATGGTCTGGAAAAACCCGAGCGTGCTGGCCTGGCCGGCCATATCTTCCATATCAAAGACAAATGACGCTTCGGCGGCGGTCTTGGCTTTATCCAGTTCTGAAGGGTCGACGGGTGTCCGTGCCACACGCGAAATCTCTTTTCCGATAGCGGCAAGGGCCGCCTTCAATTTTTCCGGCTGAAGGGTTGCATCCACTGAGAATAGGCCGGGATCGGCCATTGCATAGGTGTCGGCACTCACATCATAAACCAGATTGGCGTCCATTTTAAGCCCGGTGTAGAGTCGTGAACTCTTGCCGTTTCCCAAAATACTTTCCAGAACATCCAGCGCATACATGTCTTTGTGCGTCAAAGCGGGAATGTGCCAGCACATATCCAGGTAAGCCTGCTGGACACGTGTATTAATAACGGTTTTTCTAAGTTCCGTCTGAGGGGGTTCTTTGGGTCTTGCGGGTTCGGCGCCGGTTCGTTCAGGAAAATTCCGAACCAGTTTTTCGATGGTCTTAAAGACCTTTTGCGTCTCAAAGTCTCCCACCGCCACCACCACCATGTTTTTCGGTGTATACCATTTGTCCACGTACTTCAGTATCATTTTTCGGTTGAAAGACCGAATGGTCTTCTCATAACCGATAATCGGCCGGCCGTAAGGGTGCTTGTTGTATGCGAGACGCATGATGGTCCAGCTCAGCTGGTTCTCGGGTATATCCAGCGAACGCCGGTACTCCTCGAGAACCACCTCCTTTTCCTTTTTCAGTTCCTCCGGATCGAAAAGGGCGTTCTGAACCGCATCCAGCAACACATCGAGTGCGGTATCCAATCTGGCGCTGTCAATTTCCACATAATAAACCGTGCGGTCGAAAGAGGTATATGCGTTGATCCGCCCCCCTGCCGTTTCAACGGCCTTGGCAATCTCACCGGTGCTCTTGGTGCGCGTTCCCTTGAAAATCATATGTTCGATCTGGTGGGTGATTCCCGCTTCCTCCGGTGTTTCATTGGCACTTCCGGTTCTTACCCAGACTTGAACGGACGCCACCGGTGCGCTGTGATCTTCCTTGAGGATGACGGTGAGGCCGTTTTTAAGCGTATATCGCTTGGCCCCTTCGGTGACGGAAGCGGCATGGCCGGAAGGAAGAAATGCGGTTGTCAGGAGGGCCCACAGCATCAGAAAAGAAATGAAAAATTTTACAATAATCGCATTTTTTCTTTTTTTTAGGACTTTCAAGATATTAGCCTCCATGTTGCCTTTTTTTCAAGATATTGCATTTCTTTTTCGCTTGACACACAATATGTGGTGGATGTAAAAAAGAAGCTCACGTCAAAAGGGATCTTTGCTGACACGAATAGAAGCGCTTTGCCAGGTTCCAGTTTTGATTCGCCACCCACAACGAAAATTATAAACATGAACAGGAGAATGTCCATGGGCCAGAAACGCAAGATTGTTTTTACGGAAGGGGAATCTCTTGATCTGGGTTCTTACAATTGGGACGACAACCGGTTTTCCGATTTTCTGGTCAAAGAAAATGCCATCGATCCGGATCAGGCCATGGATGTCAGCCGGTTTCTCAGAAAGGAAATTGCCAAACTGGAACTTCAAACCATCACCATGCCCATCATAGAGCATATAATTGAAGCCAAGCTACGCGAATTCGGTCTTTCCGAGACGTCGCCGGTGCGATTGGACAAGTCTTTTTTTGTCAAACAGGGGCTTGATTTGTCCGACAATGCGATTCGTGTGCTGGAAAGGCGATACCTTAAACAGGACAGGGAAGGGCGGGTTATCGAAACCCCGGAAGCGATGTTTGCCCGTGTCGCTCATCATATTGCCCAGGCGGAAAAGCGCTACGGTGGTGAAGACCGGATCAAAGATGTTGAAGCGGTTTTTTACCGCCTGATGACGGAATTCAAATTTCTCCCCAACTCACCTACGCTCATGAATGCTGGCCGCGAACTGGGGCAGCTGGCCGCCTGTTTCGTACTCCCCATTGAAGACAGTATGGACGGCATTTTTGATTCTCTCAAGAATGCTGCACTGATCCACAAGTCAGGCGGAGGCACCGGTTTTTCCTTTTCCCGGTTGAGACCTAAGAAAAGCCGTGTGGGCACCACCGGGGGCATTGCTTCCGGGCCGGTTTCTTTCATGAAGATTTTTAATACGGCTACGGAACAGGTCAAACAGGGTGGGACCCGGAGGGGTGCCAACATGGCTATTTTAAGAGTGGATCATCCGGATATTCTGGAATTCATTGACTGCAAACGAAACAATGAAGAACTGAACAACTTCAACATTTCCGTGGGCGTGACCGATGCCTTCATGGAAAGTGTCAAGGCAGATACAAACTATGACCTCATTGATCCCAGAGATGGCAAAAAGACGGGTCAGTTGAACGCAAAGGAAGTTTATGATGCCCTCATCCAGCGCGCCTGGGAAAATGGAGATCCGGGCATCGTATTTTTGGACAAGGTGAACCAGGACAATCCAACGCCGGGTCTGGGTGAAATTGAAAGCACGAACCCTTGCGGCGAACAGCCCCTTCTGCCCATGGAGGCGTGCAATCTCGGTTCCATCAATCTGGCCAAGTTCGCCGTGGACACTGATGAAGGTCCCGCAGTTGATTACGCCGGACTCAAAGAGGTGGTCCGGGAGAGCGTTCATTTTTTGGACAACACCATTGACATGAGCCGGTATCCCCTTCCGGAAATCGGTGAAATGGTGAGAGGAAATCGCAAGATCGGACTGGGTGTCATGGGGTTTGCCGATCTACTCTACCAGCTTAGAATCCCCTATGATTCTGAAAAGGCCCTTGAAACGGCCGAGGCGGCCATGCGCTTTATTCAGGAAACGTCTCACCAGGCTTCCCGGCAACTGGCGGAAGAACGGGGTGTCTTTGGCAACTTTGACAAAAGTGTTTTCAAGGGGCGAAAGGACTGCTCCTATCGAAACGCCACCACCACAACCATCGCTCCTACCGGTACATTGAGCATCATTGCCGGATGTTCCAGCGGTATTGAGCCGCTGTTTGCTCTCAGTTTTGCCAGAAATGTGATGGACAATGATCGGCTGGTGGAAACCAATCCCTATTTTGAAAAAACGGCAAAGGAAAAAGGATATTTCAGTTCTGAACTGATGGATATTGTGGCGCAGGAGGGTACCATTCACGATATTAGTGCGATTCCAGAGGAAGACCGGGCCGTCTTTGTCACCGCCCATGACATCGTGCCCGAGTGGCATCTGCGCATGCAGGCGGCATTTCAGAGATATACGGATAATGCGGTTTCCAAAACCGTCAATCTACCGCGGGATGCCACCGTTGAGGATGTCAAGAAGGTTTACGATCTGGCCTATGCCCTGTCCTGCAAGGGGGTTACCATATACCGGGACGGCAGCAAGGAAAACCAGGTCCTTTCCTTTACGGATAAGAAAAAGCAGACCCATGGCCGATTCATGACCGCCGTTGAGGAAAGACCCGAAACCCTTCTGGGGTTTACCACCAAGATGACCACGGGTATGGGTGCCCTCTATGTAACCGTCACGGAGTTTGAAGGACGGCCCTTTGAAGTTTTTGCTACCATCGGAAAGTCCGGGCGATCCACCACCGCGAAAACCGAAGCCATCGGGCGGCTGGTTTCACTGGCGCTTCGGTCCGGGGTTCACGTAAGAAAAATCGTGGAACAACTCAAGGGCATCGGTGGCGAACATCCCATTTTCCAGAAGGACGGTCTGGTGTTGTCCATTCCCGATGCCATCAGCAGGGTTCTGGAAAAGCGGTATCTGCAGGATCAGCCCGCCACCAAAGGGAGTGAGGACGGAAAAAGTCTTTTGGGAGAGGCGTGTCCTGAGTGTGGCCAGACCATCAGTTTTGAAGAGGGGTGCATGACCTGTCATTTCTGCGGGTTTAGCAAGTGCGGGTAAACCAAAAGCGATAAGCCTCACGCAAAGACGCCAAGACGCAGAGGATCAAAACCCTTGTTTTGGCGGCTTAGCGAGGTTGCGTGAGTAATTCCATCATCCTGCTACGTTAACGTTTTTTCCCTCATTCAGGCTTCCTCTTCCCTTTCAACCGCCCGGTAACCGATGTCTTTTCGATAATAAACTCCGTTCCAGTGAATCGTTCGAACCAGATCATAGGCTCTCAATTTCGCTTCGCTGACACTGTTTCCCAGGGCCGTGGCGCATAGGACCCGACCGCCGCTGGTTACCACCTGGTCGTTCCTCAGGGCAGTCCCCGCATGAAAGACCTTGACCCCTTCCGCCTCGGTTTCGGGAAGTCCGGTAATCACATCCCCCTTCTGATAGGCCACCGGGTACCCCCCGGCCGCCATGACCACCCCCAATGCGGCTCTCTCGTCCCATTTGGCCTCAATTTGGTCCAGACGTTGTTCAATGGCCGCCAAACACATCTCTGCAAGGTCTGACCGAAGCCTCAGAATGATGGGCTGGGTTTCGGGGTCCCCGAACCGGCAGTTATATTCCAGAACATTGGGCGTGCCATCCCCCGATATCATCAAGCCCGCGTACAGGAAACCCTTATAAGGATTCCCTTCGGAGGCCATGCCTTTTACAGTGGGTTCAATGACCTCCCTCATGATGCGGTCGTGAAGTATCCTTGTTACCACCGGAGCCGGTGAATAGGCGCCCATGCCGCCTGTATTGGGTCCCCGATCCCCGTCATCACGGGCTTTATGGTCCTGACTGGTGGCCAGTGACAAAATGTGCAATCCATCCACCATCACGATGAAACTGGCTTCTTCTCCGGTCAGGCATTCTTCTACTATAATCCGCTTGCCCGCCTGGCCAAAGGATTTTCCTGAAAGCATTCCGTCCGCTGCATCAATTGCTTCGGTTTCTGATGCGGCAATAATAACCCCTTTTCCCGCGGCCAGGCCGTCCGCTTTTACCACAAGGGGAGCACCCAATTCGTTGATAAAGGCTTTTGCGGCGTCAAAATCCGTAAATGACCGGTAGCGGGCCGTGGGGATGTTATGACGGGCCAGAAAATCCTTACAGAAAACCTTCGACCCTTCCAGTTGAGCCGCGTTACCGCTGGGGCCAAAACATTTCAGTCCTGCCTGCTCGAACCGGTCCACGATATGCTCTACCAGTGGGGCTTCCGGCCCCACAATGGTCAATTCAATATTGTTTTTGAGCGCGAAATCCTTGAGTTCCTCGATACGGTCTGAACCAATGGGAATATTTTCCACGCCGGACTCCCGGTCCGTTCCGGCATTTCCCGGTGCGACAAATACTTTTTCCACTCTGTCTGATTGGGCCAGCTTCCACGCCAGCGCATGTTCTCTGCCACCACTACCCACTACCAGTACTTTCACGGCGTATCCTTTCCGGAGCAAGAATACAGCTCCATTTTGTCTATTTCTCCAGTACCTCTTTCATTTTTTCCGCCAGCCCTTTAATGGAAAAAGGCTTTTGAATGAAACCGTTCGCCCCGGCATCCAGAATTTCCCTTGCTGGGCTATCCAGGGAATAACCGCTGAAAACAATAACCTTGAGTTCAGGCCTTGCCTCCATGAGCAAGGGATAAACCTGAGCGCCACCCATGTCAGGCAATTTGATATCCAGAAGCGCCACATCAATGGGTTCGGTGTGGACTTTCTGAATCGCCTCTTCGCCAGTAGCGGCTTCAATCACTGTATATCCGAGCCTTTTGAGCGACGCATGGGTGATTTCCATAACATCCGCCTCGTCTTCGATCAGCAGAACGGTGCCTTTACCGGGTCCCGTGGCTTGTTCCTGAATGATGCCCGCTTCTGCGGGTTCCTGTTTCCCAAAGGCAGGCAGGAAGAGGTGAACCCGGGTCCCCTGCCCAGGTTGTGATGCCACGGTAATACCGCCGGAGTGGTTGGTTACAATTCCGTACACGGCGGCCATGCCCAGCCCCCTCCCAATAAAATGGGTGGTGAAAAAAGGCTCAAAAATTCGGTTCCGAGTTTCCTCAGCCATGCCTTTGCCGTCATCGCTGACAGACACGTGAACATAGGGACCCGGCCGCATCTCCCCTTGGCAGGAAGCTTCATCCAGTGCCACATTCCTGGCTGAAACCCTGATGCGTCCGTCTTGTTCAATGGCCTCATTGGCATTGGCCACGATGGCTGATATGACCATCTGCATCTGGGTGCGATCCGCTTTCACCTGCATCAGGTCAAGGGGCAGATCGGTTTCCAGTCGTACAGAAGGCTTCAGGGTGTGTTCCAGAAGCGCCAGGGTATCTACCAGAAATTCCCTTATGGGGGTGGTCTGCAAATGATAACGTCCGCCCTGCGCATAGGCCAAGAGCTGCTTTGTCAGGTGAACCATTTTATGGGCGGATGCCTTCATATCCTTGATATTTCCTGTGAAATTATGATCATCCGGCAGATCCATTTCCAGAAGGCCAATATTACCGGTAATGCCGGTGAGCGCATTGTTGAACTGATGGGCGATACCGCCTGCCAGGGTACCCAGGGCATCCATTTTGCGAGCTTCTTGAAGTTGTTTTTCCAGGTTTTTTCTTCCGGTGATGTCCTGGCCGAACACGGCCAGTTTGACAACTCCGCCATCATCGTCAAAAACAGGGTAAATATGCCACTCAAGAGCCCTGCTTTGGCGCTTTTCTGAAAAACTGATGGGTTGTTTTTCAGTGACGACCTTCAGTGCCTGTGCTCTTCGTGCATCCACCACCCTTTGCGTCAGAAAGTTGTAAATGTTTCCGCCGACAATTTCATCGGGCGCTTTTCTCAGTCCTTTGGCCGCTGCGGCGTTAATAGCCAGAACAGTTCCGTCCGGATCCAGCAGCAGAACGTTGTCGTGGGATGCATCAAACATGACCTGAAGCATTCCTTCTGCATTTTCTGCAAGGTCCTGTTTCAGTCTCTTCAAAACGTTACGGCATTGGAGCAGATCATTTTCCAACCGCGCGACTTTTCTTGTGAGTTCATCATAAGTTGGTTCCGGGTCCATTAAAAACAGTCTCCAATCCCTACTGCTGTTTGCGTTATAAAGAGATCCTGAACGGATGATTGCAAATTTGGGGCGATTGTCATATCTTAACGGGCTCAGAAAAAAAGCGAGTTCAGTATCTATTTGATTAAATGAATATTTGAAATTTGTCAAATGCTTATGGTCCGCAAAAAACAGAGAATCTAAATGGATCCGATCCGTACAACAGCGGTTCTGACCGGCGAAGAATATGATTTCTCCGCCAAATATCTGGCGGTTTCACACCTCCGTGGATTGGCTGAAAAGCAGCCGCAAGAGATTGGTCCTAAAACCATTGACGGTCTTGAACGTCTTTTTTACAATCGCTTCGTTAAAGAACAGACACAGGCCTATTTTCTTTTCAAGGAAGCCGCCGGTGCCCTTTCTTCCGTGCTTCAACATCTTCCCCATGATGACCGCGGCCGAAAGGCTCACGACACATTCATGAACCTGCTTTGTCGAACGACAGGCCATGGAAACCGGGCCGTTGCGGAAGCCCTCAGTGCCCTTCCACTCACCATAAAAGGCATTGCGCCGAAACAGGAAACAGAAAGTGAAATGGCGCCGGTTATCGGTTGGCAGGCATTGCTGAAAACTGCCCGCATATCCTCCGACGGGCCGTTTTGTTTAATGGGCAGAAGCCTCGTGATCCAATCAGCAGAGAGAGGCGAACTGCTGGTGGTGAAACTGGGGAGAGAAAGTGATCATCCGGGAACTCTGCAGAGGGAGATAGCCTGGCTCAGGCATCTGGAACAAAACATGGATGCTTTACCGGTGAGATTTCATATCCCAAAACCCTTGTCCGTTAAAGGCCATTCCTTGTTCAGGTTGCAGGATATGCCGATTTCCGGTCGCAAGGTAAAAAAACGTCATCCCAAAGGATATGCCATTGCATTTCTGGCACATACCGATTATTTCAGATATCCCAACCAAGGGGAAACTGAAAAACAATTGGGATCGAAGGAATTTCTTGAAACCATATGCCGAAACGCCTTTTTATTCGGAACGCTTACCGGCCGGGGCATCATTCATGGCGCTCCGGTGCCCCTGTTTCACAACCGGGTTCAGGCTCCCCGAAGAAATGATCACGGCGCTTACCTGTGGGAACGGGGCGGACGGCTCGACCAATGGCTTTGGTCCTGCTGCTACCCCAACTTTGGCTGTTCGGGCATTCGGGATTTTGAGCACTTTGAAGTTTATAACGGCCCTGCAAAAAATGCCTATTCATCCATGGGTGCCCAGCTGTTGAGCCTTTTTCTGGTAGCGGGAAGCTATTTTCGCATGAAAGACAGCGGCCGGGTAGGTTTCGAAGCTGACGGCCGGCCCGTGGACGCAAGAGCGCTCTTTGACAAACCCTTGCTCATAAAAGTCGTCCAAGGTGTTTTCCACCATTATTATCAAGGGTTTGTTGGAAAATCATTTACGGGTATTCTGCCGATTGATTTCTCCCGCCTGGCCGATCGCATGGTGGATGAAATGGGTGTGGATCGCTACATGGATGAGACATTGAGGGTGGCAGACCAGCAGGAAATGACCGACAGCGGTCTCGTTGGATTTCTTGTGGAACGAGGGGTAAGCACGTCAAAAGCAAAACGGATGAAAAAGGGAGAAGCCGACATTACGCTGCAAACCGGGCCTCATCTGGGCGGTTTCAACCAGCCCATTTCCATCCCGGAGCTCATCGAAGCGGTTGGAACCATGGCCGCCTTGTCTATTTATGGAAGGTACTGTAAAGAGAAACAAAAAATGAGGAATTGCGCCTATGGCAACCCAATATGAAAAAATGATCCGGGAAAATCTGGGGACCGTGTTTGAAAAAATGCCGGCGGATCTGGAAACACGCATGGGGGCATTAAAAGAGGGTGAGGGCTTTTCCCTGATGGCCTTTGGCGAGGCTGTTTGGTTTGATCATCGGCAGGTATTGTTTTCAGGCCGGAAAGATGTGACTCCCAGGGGACTTCTGGTTTCTCTTTATGCACTGCATGCAGGTGTGGGAGAAATTGAGATCGAGCCTTACAAGGCCTTCAAGGATTTTCCGGGAAGCATGCCCTATCATGGCGCCTTCAGCGCCAACAGCGAACGGGTGCTCATCCCCCATGTGAATAGCATTCTGGAAAAGAAGGGGAAGATCATATCGGCTTTTGACGGATGTGAAGAGCAAGCAGGCGATTTTTCCATGCGGCTCCACCCTTTTCCCAAAATAGCGGTCTGCGCCATCTTCTACCTGGCTGATGACGAGTTTCCACCCTCGGCCACATGCCTTTTTTCTGCAAACGCACAAGATTTCATGCCGTTGGACGGTCTGGCCGATGTGGCGGAATATACATCGAAAAAGATCATTCAAATGGTCTCATAACAGGAAGTTGGCTCCCATGAGTGAAGACGGCAAGGAAAACAGTGTCCCGGTCTGGAAACGCCTGCTTGGAGAAAGCATCGTAAAACTGAACACATTGCCCTCATCCCCCCGGGCCCACCGGGAGAAATTGATGGAGGTTATTTCCCGATATCCCATGCGCATCAACCCCTATTACCTGGGGCTCATTAAGGAAGAAAACGACCCCATTTACCGCCAGTGCGTGCCCGACATTCGCGAGCTGGACGACAAGCGGGCGGCGCCTGATCCGCTTAACGAGGAAGGGCATTCACCCGTTCGTGGTTTGACCCACCGGTATCCAGATCGGGTACTCCTCCTTGTGTCTTCGGAGTGCGCCATGTACTGTCGGTTCTGCAATCGAAAACGGAAGGTGGGACAGCCTGGAATGGTAACCGACAAATCCATTGAAGAGGGAATTGATTATATCAAGGCACACCGGGAAGTGCATGATGTGCTCCTTTCCGGTGGCGATCCGCTCCTATTGGAAGATGCTCGGTTACGGGAAATATTAAGTGCCCTTCATGCCATAACGCATGTGGACATCATACGGATCGGCACCAGAGTCCCCTGTACGCTGCCTCAGCGGATCACACCGGAACTGGCCGGGTTGCTTCAAGAATTCCATCCCCTTTATATGAATGTTCATTTCAATCATCCGGTTGAAATTACGGCGGAAGCCACCCTGGCATGCAGCCGTCTGGCCGATGCCGGTATTCCACTGGGGTGCCAGACGGTCCTGCTGAAAGGGGTAAACGACGATCTTCATGTCATGCAAAAGCTGATGCGGAAACTCTTGACAATAAGGGTAAAACCCTACTATCTCTTTCATGGGGATCCGGCCCGGGGAACCTCTCATTTCAGAACATCGGTAAGCCGGGGTTTAAATATCATACGGGGTTTGCAGGGGCATACATCCGGTCTCTGTTTCCCCCATTTTGCCATTGATCTTTTGGGAGGAGGCGGCAAGGTGCCGCTTCTACCCGATTATCTAACGGGACGGGACGGCGGCTCCCTGCTGGTAACCAATTACCAGGGAAATGCTTATCGACATCCCGATGGGATGGATGATTAACGGGAAACGAAAGGAGATCCACGTTATGGTCAGAATCACATGTCTGGGTGCGGCTGGAAGTGTAACTGGTTCCTGCTACCTGGTGGAGTCACCCGGTAACAAGAAAATTCTGGTGGACTGCGGACTCTTCCAGGGAGGCCGGCAGATGGAGAGTCGCAACTGGGAGCCTTGGGGATTTGATCCCAAAGAGATTGAAATGCTGTTTCTAACCCACTCCCATGTGGATCATTGCGGCCGGATTCCCAGGCTGGTGAAAGACGGATTCCAAGGGAAAATCATCACGTCTCCGCCCACAGCCGAACTGTGTGAAATTATGCTGTTGGATGCAGCGCATATTCAGGAAATGGACGCAGAATGGCAGACTCGCAAGAACTCCCGCCAGGCCAAGGCGGGCGTGGAACCGCTTTACACCACCGAAGACGCTGAAAATAGTCTTCAATATTTCAAACCCATCGAAAGGGACCAGATCGTGACCGCAGGACCGGGGATGAAGGCCCGGCTTCGAAATGCGGGGCATATTCTGGGGTCTTCCATTCTGGAATTGTGGATTGACGAAGCGGATGAAACCATCAAGGTGGTTTTTTCGGGTGATCTGGGAAAGAAAGATCAGCTGATTGTGAGAGACCCTCATGAAATTTTCGATGCCGACTACCTTTTCGTGGAATCCACTTACGGAAACCGGCATCACAGGACTTTTGAGGACAGCAAGAAAGAACTTGTGGAGGCTATAAAGTACAGTGTTTCCCAAAATGAAAAGATCATCATCCCCGCTTTTGCCGTGGAAAGGACTCAAGAGATCCTTTATATTCTGGGTGAATTCCGGCGCGAGGGGCTTGTGCCGGATATTCCCATTTATCTGGACAGCCCGCTGGCCATCAAGGCAACGGAAATTTTTAGAAAAAACAAGAAATATTACGATGCGGAAGCGCGGGCCATTGTGGATGCGGGTTTTGATCCCTTTGATATGCCCAACCTGAAATTCACCCCGTCCACCCGGGAGTCCATGGCCATCAATGAAAAGCCCGGTTCGGCCATCATCATCGCCGGCAGCGGCATGTGCACGGCGGGCCGGATCAAGCATCACCTGAAGCACAACCTTTGGCGAACCGGGGCCAGTATCGTGATCGTCGGGTTTCAGGCAAAAGGGACCACGGGAAGAAAGATTGTGGAAGGCGAAAAACAGGTCAAAATCTTCAGGGAAAATGTGGCGGTCCAGGCCAAAGTGTATCCCATCGGCGGCTTTTCAGCCCATGCGGACCAGGCGGACCTCCTCGAATGGGTATCCCATTTTGAAAGCAACCCGAAAGTCTTTGTGGTGCACGGGGAACTGACGGCCAGCGAGACCCTGGCCCGGGAAATTTCCGAAAAATTGAATCTGGTGACCCATATCCCCAAATGGAAAGAGCGTTTGATTCTCAAATCCAAAAAGCTTTCCATCGATGAACCAGTGGTGGAGGAAGCAGGGCCTGACCCACAAATCACGCTGCTCAACAATATTGTTGATCTTGAAAATGAACTGAGGGCACTGCGAAAAAAAGTGAAAGACCAAACCCTTCAAGTTGGAGAGGAACAGATTGACCAACTGAAATATATCGAAGAAGAGCTCAAAAGCCTATCGGCGTAAAGGGAACACGTCCAGAGATGATGGTTGGACAACTGAAACGGACCCCGGTTAGTGCCGCGATGCCTTCGCGGCTTAGGATCCTTCATCCCGCAGATATTTTTCCCTGTTCGTAAGAAAGCCTTTGAAAATTTTGTAGTATTCCGTCTCTTCATAATCGATGGATTGAACGGGCACATGATCGAAACTGAAAATGGTCGCCCCGGGACAGGCCAGAAGGATGGGAGAGTGGGTGGCCACGATAAACTGCGCATGACCGGCTTCTCCCATTTCCTTCAAGATACGAACCAGCTCCAGTTGGCTCTTGGGTGAAAGGGCCGTTTCCGGTTCGTCCAGAAAGTACAGCCCCTTGATTTGGTACCGGGCACTGAAATAGGTCATCATGGATTGACCATGGGACTGGGTCACCAGAGATCTACCGCCGAAGTACTTGAGGCTTTCAGGGTCCGTTGCGGCCCATTCATCCACATATTCGGCAAAGTTCCTGAAGTTTTCAGAACCGAAGAAAGAACCGTGGACGCGGCCGTTGGTCCATTGAACCTCCATATACCGGTAGAGCAGCTCTTCATAGGGGTTTGATTCCATGCGGTTTCCCCGCTCCTTTTGCCAGATATGAATGCCGCACTTGTAACACAATGCTTTCAGCAGGGTCGATTTTCCAGCGCCGTTTTCCCCCACCAGAAAGGTCACCGGTGAGGTGAATGCCATGCGCCTGGTCTCGTGAAAAATTTTCAAATTAAACGGGTAATGTCGGGTGGTGGGGTATTTTTCTGGAAATAATTTGATTTCTGCAAGGTGCATCCTGAAGCCTCCGGGAATTTTCACGTCAGTTCCATGCTTGACTTTATGGGCCAAACACACTAGCCTTCTATTTGGTTTTTGAACGCCCTTAAATGTATGGGCTTATCAGTTTTTATAACGACATCGGGAAGTCATATGATGGATTCACATAAAACGCATCCTCATGGGTATCATCCACAAGCACAAGCTGTTTGTGGCGCAGTAAATTGGGAATCGACCGTGGCGTTGGTGCCGCGGTTGAATACGTCAACCAATATATCAGGAGCGAAAAGGCTATGAAAACCAAAAAGATCTTTTTACCCGAATCGGAGATGCCGCGTCAATGGTACAATATTATGGCGGATATGCCCACACCCATGGAACCGCCGTTACACCCGGGGACCGGACAACCGTGTGGTCCCGAAGATCTGGCGCCCATTTTCCCCATGAACCTGATCGAGCAGGAAGTGAGCCAAGAGCGGTGGATCGACATTCCCGAAGAGGTGTTGGAAAAATATGCCATCTGGCGGCCGAGTCCCCTTTACAGGGCTTACAACCTGGAAAAATTTCTGGATACGCCCGCCAAAATATATTTTAAGAATGAAGGTGTCAGCCCGGCGGGAAGCCACAAGCCCAATACAGCCATCGCACAGGCCTACTACAACAAGGTGGCGGGCACCAAGACCATCTGTACGGAAACAGGGGCAGGTCAGTGGGGCAGTGCCCTCTCCATGTGTTGCGCCTTTTTCGGCCTGGAATGTAAAGTCTTTATGGTAAAGATTTCCTATAACCAGAAACCGTATCGACGTCTCATGATGGAAACCTGGGGTGCTAAATGTGTTGCCAGTCCCAGTACCGAAACCAACTCAGGACGGACCATTCTGGAAAAGGACCCCGAATCGCCGGGTAGCCTGGGCATCGCCATCAGCGAAGCGGTGGAACAGGCGGTTAATACCGATGGCGCCAAATATTCCCTGGGGAGCGTGTTGAATCATGTGATGCTGCACCAGACGGTGATTGGATTGGAAGCGCAGAAACAGATGGCCATTGCCGGGGACTATCCGGACGTGGTGATCGGATGTGCCGGTGGCGGCAGCAATTTTGCCGGTATATGCCTTCCCTTTGTCAGGGACAAAATCCACGGAAAAGAGATCGAAATTATCGGTGCGGAGCCCAGTTCATGTCCCACCATGACCCAGGGGCCTTTTGCCTATGATTTCGGGGACACGGTCCAGATGACCCCTCTGCTGCCCATGCATACCCTGGGGCACAATTTTGTACCGGCCCCCATTCACGCAGGCGGGTTGCGGTATCACGGCATGGCGCCCATCATCAGCCAGTTGATAATGGATGACTTAATCCGGCCGGAAGCCATACATCAAATGGAAACCTTCGAAGCCGGTGTCACCTTTGCGCGAACCGAAGGTTTCATCAGTGCGCCGGAGTGCAACCATGCCGTGGCCATGACCATTCGTGAGGCTTTAAAAGCCAAGGAAGAGGGGAAGGAAAAGGTCATACTTTTTAACTGGAGTGGACACGGGCTTGTGGATATGGCGGCTTACCAGGCTTATTTTGAGGGCCGTCTTAAGGATCATCCCCTGCCGGAAGAGGAAATCAAACGGGCGCTTGAAGATATCGCGCCGCTTCCCAAACCAAAGCAGTATCGCGCCGGGAAGCTGTGATTAGACGACATATTAACATTCTACGGCCCCTGCAAATGCGCTTTGCCGGGGCCGAATTGCCAGTAGGCTTTGCAGAGGCGATTGATAGATGACGAAAATTGCGCCACCCAAGGATGAACAGACCATGCGATGCCCCAGGTTGGGACATCAGATCTCTTTTTCGTTTTGTCGCATTGAAAACAAAGGCCTGCCCTGTTTTAAGACGTTGGATTGCTGGTATGTTCACTTTCCGGTAGAAGACCATTTAAGAGCGGAATTGACTTCTGAGCAATGGTCCAAAGCATTCGACCGCCCGATAAAACCTAAAATGGCATCACTGCTTGAGCTGATCGAACAGGCAAAGAAAGTCAAAAAGCGGGAACCCTGAAAAAAGATGCAGGCGGTTTCTTTTGGTCAAGAGGTGGCGGGGATACTACTGGCTGCCGGTGCATCCACCCGTATGGGCAGCCCGAAGCAGCTGTTGCCCGTTGCCGGTATGCCCCTTTTGGAAAGATCACTGACCGCCGCTCTGCAATCCAGACTGGATCGTCTGGTACTGGTTCTGGGGCATCGCGCCGGCGACATTGAATGTGCTCTGGGCGCAGTGGGCCATGATGCCAGGCTGACCATTGTTCATAATCGAGATTACCTGCAAGGCATCAGTTCTTCTCTGGTTACAGGTGTTAAAGAAATCGCCCGAAGTCACGATCACGCCATGGTTCTTCTGGGGGACATGCCTTTCATTGACAGGCGTGTCATTGACATTTTGATCGCGGCCTATTTGAAATCCCGATTGCCCATAGGGGCTGTCAAAGTGGGTGAACGCCCTTCTCACCCGGTTGTCTTCAGACGCGATCTTTTTCCCGAGCTGCAAACACTTACCGGTGATACGGGTGCAAAATCTCTACTTACAAAATACAGCGATCAGATATGTTTCATATGGCCCGAATCGGACTATGATTATCGGGATATTGATACAAAGGAAGATTATCAAAAGATTCAAACGGATTTGAAAGAAAGGAAGCCGTAATGGCCAATATCGTAGTGGTCGGGACACAGTGGGGTGACGAAGGAAAAGGAAAAGTCGTTGACCTTCTGACAGCCGATGTGGAATTTGTTGTGAGATTTCAGGGGGGAAACAATGCGGGTCACACCCTGGAGGTCGATGGCCGGCAGTTTATTTTTCATCTTGTTCCGTCCGGTATCCTCTATGAAAATAAAAAGTGCCTGATCGGAAACGGTCTGGTAGTGGATCCGGAGGTGTTGCTGGCGGAAATGGAAGGTTTGAAAAAGGCCGGGATTATGGTGGGTCCACAACAGCTTTCCTTAAGCGAAAAAGCACACATGATCATGCCCTATCACAAAGCGTTGGATCTCGCGAGGGAGAAGGCGAAGGGGAAAGACAAGATTGGCACCACCGGCCGCGGTATCGGCCCCTGCTATGAAGACAAAGTCACCAGAACAGGCATTCGCGCCA
>JAJDOH010000008.1 GCA_022340265.1 Deltaproteobacteria bacterium
CAAGCCTTAAAATGAAAATATTTTGCACGTTAAACAGACGAATGTTACTGATTTTGAATGGCAATGATTCTCTTGCAGGGCATCATTTCCGTATCCCACGCGCGACGTTTCAAAAAAAAGAGTTCGAGCACTGTTGACTAAAAAACCTATCTAAACTATAAAGATGGATTTTATTCGCCTAATTTAAGGGTGTTCCTCAAGAAATTGTGATTTGAATACAGTCCGTTTCTGTCAGTGAGCAGATCGAAGCTACCAGGTGATTTTGATGAGTTGGAAAGAAAGAACATATTGCGGTGGGTTGACCGATTCCGATGCGGGCCGGTCGGTATTGCTCATGGGGTGGGTTGACGCCATACGGGACCATGGAAACATTCTTTTCTTTCACCTGAGAGATATAAGCGGCATTGTCCAGGTGATTTTTGATCCGCAAAAAGAGAAGAACAGTTATGAGACGGCCACTTTGATACGGGAAGAGTATGTTATCGAAGTTCAGGGTCGGGTAATCTTGAGAGACAGAGCCGCCGAAAATCCGGCCCTGACCACGGGCAAAATCGAAGTGATGGCAAACGCCGTTGAAATATTATCAGAATCAAAGGCCGTGCCATTTCAGATCAGTGAAAAAGCCATGGTGTTCGGCGAGGAAATCCAGTCCGGTCCTGAAAATGTTGATGAAGAAATCAGGCTCAAATACCGGTACCTTGATCTTCGTAGACCTTCCGTACAGGATATCTTTCTTAAACGATATCGGATCATCAAGTGCATTCGGGATTATCTGGACACCCTGAATTTCATTGAAATTGAAACGCCTTTTCTGACCCGCAGCACCCCCGAAGGTGCCAGAGATTATCTGGTGCCCAGCAGGATTCACCATGGAAAATTTTATGCCCTGCCCCAGTCACCGCAGTTGTTTAAACAGATCCTCATGATCGGCGGCATGGACCGGTATTTTCAAATCGCCAGGTGTTTTCGGGATGAAGACTTAAGACCCAACCGACAGCCGGAGTTTACACAGCTGGACCTGGAGGCTTCTTTCATTGACGAGGAATTCATCTATGAAATCCTTGAAGCACTGACGGTTAAAATGTTTGCCGTTGGGGGAATCAACCTTTCAAGGCCCTTTCCTCGAATGACCTACGAAACAGCCATGAACCGCTATGGCACCGACAGGCCGGATCTTCGCTTCGAAATGACGTTTGAGGACACAACCGATATTTTCCAGAGTACAAAATATGCCATATTTAGGCAGATCATTGACAAAGGCGGCCAAATAAGAGGTTTTTCCGTTAGGGACCCGGACGGCGTCCTCAGCAAGAATATTCTGCAAAATGATTATGCACAGCGCATTGTGCCCCGATTCGGAGCCAGGGGCTTAACCTGGATGAAAGTAATTGATGGCAAACTTCAGTCCAATATTGTCCAGTTTTTCAGCGCCGGAGAGCAGGAAGCGCTCATGAATCGCTTCAAGGCGAAAAATGGAGACGTTTTCATGATGATTGCGGATCTGTCCGGCCATCTGGTTAAGAAAGTGCTTGGCAGGCTTCGCATCCACGTGGCCAAACGGCTGAATCTGATTCCTGAAAATCAATGGCGGCCGCTTTGGGTAACGGATTTTCCCCTGTTTGAATTGAAGGACGGTCGGATCAGCTCCCAGCATCACCCTTTCACCATGCCCGACCGGACCGATTTTGATCCCAACGACATGGATGCACTTCTGGCCCTCAATTCAAGGGCATATGACCTGGTCATGAACGGCGAAGAGCTGGGAGGGGGCAGTATTCGTATTCACCGCATGGATGTTCAAGAAAAGATTTTTAGAGCCCTGGGTCTGGAGCATGAAGAGGCAGCAGCCAAATTCGGATTCTTCCTGAAAGCCCTGGAATATGGCACGCCCCCCCACGCCGGGCTAGCCCTTGGGCTGGACCGTGTCATTGCCATGATACTCAAAACTCCTTCAATAAGGGATGTCATTGCTTTTCCCAAAAACCGAAAAGCATTCTGCCCTCTTACGGAAGCCCCGTCCCTGGCTGACGCCACACAACTTGATGAACTGGCCCTAAACGTCCCATCAGAAAATGTTAAAAGGGGGTCAACAAAAACGGGACCGTCTTCCGCGGAGGGCGGCATGGCCAAAACGAAGGAAACGAATGCTGAGATGATATCCAGAGAAGAGGTCAGTCATGTGGCCAAACTGGCAAGACTGGAGCTGTCGGAAGAGGAAACCGCATTTTTTCAAAAGGACCTTAATTCCATTTTAAACTACGTGGAATCCCTGAAGGATCTGGATACTGAGAACGTCTCTCCCATGAGCCATGTTCTGGAAGTCAGCAACGTCTGGCGGGACGATCGACCTGAAAGCCGCAAAGAAACGGAGCCCTTGCTTGAAAATGCCCCCATGCGGGAGAAAAACTACTACAAGGTACCGAAAATACTGGAAGGTTAACGTATTGGAACATCGAACCATGGAACTGTGTGACGGAAACGCAATGGAGCTGGCCGGAATGCTGAGACGGGGAGAGATCAGCTCACGGGAAATCACCGAATCGGTCTTCAAAAGGATTGATGAAAGGGAAGCATCCGTTAATGCTTTTATCACCACGACGCGCGAGACCGCTTTTAAACAGGCAGCACTTGCCGATGAAAAATTCAGAAAAGGCGGTGATCTTCCCCTTTTGACGGGCATTCCCGTGGCGGTTAAAGACGTTTTGTGCACAAAAGGGATCAAAACCACCTGCGGATCCAAAATTCTCGAGAACTTTGTTCCCACCTACAATGCCACCGCCTTTCAAAAATTACAGGATGCCGGTGCCGTGATTGTGGGAAAAGCCAACATGGATGAATTCGCCATGGGATCTTCAACGGAAAACAGCATCGCCGGCCCCACCCGAAATCCCAATGACGTTACGAAGGTGGCCGGCGGTTCCAGCGGCGGTTCCGCGGCGGCGGTTTGCGCCGGTGAAAGCATCCTTGCCCTTGGAACAGACACGGGGGGCTCCATTCGTCAACCATGCGCCTTTTGTGGTGTTACCGGTATCAAACCCACCTATGGCAGGGTCAGCCGATATGGACTGATCGCCTATGCCTCCTCACTGGATCAAATCGGCGCCATCGGGAAGAACGTTTCGGACTGCGCCATGATGCTGAACGTTATCTCCGGCCATGATCCACTGGATACCACCTCTTTGCATGTGGAAAAACCCGATTTTCTGAAAGCACTTTCTAAAGGAATCGATGGCGTCAGGATCGGAATCCCCCAAGAGTTTTTTGCGGAAGGACTGGATCCGCAAATCAAAGAAAAAGTGCTTGATGCGGTCACGCTTCTTGAAAAAAACGGAGCGCACGTAATTCCCGTCAATTTACCTCACAGCCCATATGCCATCGGCGCCTATTATCTCATCGCCACCGCTGAGGCCAGCAGTAATCTGGCACGCTTTGATGGTGTCAAATACGGCTATCGAAAATCGGAGGATGATGCGGACTGCCTTGCAATGTACCACAAAACCCGAACAACAGGTTTCGGTACTGAAGTCAAGCGACGCATCATGTTGGGGACGTATGTGCTTTCGGCAGGATACTACGATGCCTATTACCTGAAAGCGCAGAAAGCCAGGACAATGATCAAGAAGGATTTTGACGAGGCGTTCCGGAAGGTGGATTGTATCATGACACCGGTTTCACCTTGTTTGCCCTTCGCCCTGGGTGAAAAAATGACCGACCCCCTGCAAATGTACCTGGTGGATATCTACACCGTCTCACTCAACCTGGCGGGACTGCCCGGGATGAGTCTTCCCTGCGGCAGCATAGATGGTCTGCCGGTGGGGCTTCAAATCATCGGAAAGCCCTTGGATGAAGAGATGGTCCTTCGAGCCGGCGCGGCATACGAACAACTGGTTGAAAAACAAATTTGAAAATATTTTTAGAGAATAGCCAACGGCTGGAAAATCAGGAATCGGACCAATGGAATATGATGCCATCATCTGTTTTGAAACGCATGTGGAGCTGAAAACCGAAACAAAACTCTTTTGCGGCTGCCGGGTCGCTTATGATATCCCCCCCAATACCGAAATCTGTCCGGTTTGCACGGGGCAGCCCGGCGCGCTTCCGGTTCTCAACAGAAAGGCCGTGGAATATGCCATCCGGGCAGGCGTTGCCCTTGACTGCACCATCAATTCGCGGTCGCGATTCGCCCGCAAGAACTATTTCTATCCCGATCTACCCAAAGGGTATCAAATCTCTCAGTACGAACTCCCATTCTGCGAAAACGGATACCTCGAAATCACCGGCGACGATGGAAAGCCATACCTTGTCGGCATTAAACGAATCCATCTTGAAGAAGATGCCGGAAAGTTGGTTCATTCATCCGATTCATTTGACGACGCAGACTACAGCCTGGTTGATTACAACCGATCCAGCGTGCCGTTACTGGAGATCGTTGGGGATCACGAAAAAAACCCTTTGCGTTCTATTCAGGAAGCACGGGCTTATCTTGAAAAGCTCAGGCAGATCCTCCGCTACATCGGCATCAGCGACTGTAAAATGGAAAAGGGACAGCTTCGCTGTGATGTGAACCTCTCCATTCGACCCAAGGGCACCACGACATTCAACAACCGAACCGAAGTCAAGAACATGAGCTCGTTTCGATTCATGATGGAGGCACTGGAATATGAAATGAATCGGCAGGCGGAAATCCTGGAATCAGGGGGCAGCATAGAACAGGAAACGCTTCTCTTTGACGAAATAAAACGCATCACCCTTCCCATGCGAAGCAAGGAAGACGCCCCGGATTACCGTTATTTTCCGGACCCGGACCTGCTGGAAGTAGACCTTGATGATAAATTCATCGCCGACATTAAAAACGCCCTGCCCGAACTTCCCCATCAGCGGGTCCAAAAAATTATGGACGTGTACGACATTCCGCGGGACGATGCCCTGATCCTGACGAAGGACAGGGATATCTCGGACTATTTCACTGCCTGCGTGTTGCACTGCCAGGATCCCAAGAGGTTGAGCCACTGGATCATCAAAGAACTTTTCAGACTTCTCAAAGAGGCGTCCGCTGCCATTAAAGAATGCCCCATCGAGCCTGAAAACTGCGCGGAGCTGGTCAATCTCGTAAGCCAGGGAAAGGTGACGGCTGGAATCGGCAGAGAAATTCTGGATGATATGTTCAAGACCGGAGAGGCCCCCAATACGATTATCGATAAGAAGGGATTGAAACCCATTCAGGACGAAAACCGGTTGGAAACTTTGCTGGATGAAGTCATGGATGAAAACCCCGAAGTGGTTTCTCAAATCGAGGAAGGGAATCTGAAACCCATCGATTTTCTGGTGGGTCAGGTGATGCGAAAAAGCAAGGGTAAAGCCAATCCCAAATCGGTCATCAAATTAATTCACCGAAAATTGAACCCGTAAACGGTTTTCTATCACCTTTGATTTTGGACAGGTACCGGCTGTAAGAAACCATTTGCGCCAGCACGTTGACCGCAGTTTCAGGTGTCTGGTACACCACCCCGCCATACTGACTGCCGGGAACAGGGAGGACCGTGCCCTTGTCGGTGACGGCCAGGGAAACCCCAATAACGGGTTTTCGGTAGGTTTCCATGAACCCCGCCATCTGCGCGATAAAACCTTCCTCAAACGCCCGGCCCATTTTTTCCACATGCGCCAGAAAATCCGCTGACGCTTCGGGATCGGCCTGGCGGGTCGATTCCAGGATCTGCTTTACCAGCTCATGCCGACCGATAATACCCAGGCAGATAACCGCATCGATGCCATCCCATTTCATTAATTCCCTAACAGCCACCACCGGTGCTTCCAAATCCCGGGTTCCCACCAGATCGACGGGATTCCCCCTGCTCCAGAATTCGGGCAGATATTTTCCGATGGCCGCCACAACGCGATTCGGGATCTCGGGAACCACAAGTCCATTCTGAGAGCATTCGTCAGCGGTAACAACCCCCCAGCCGCCCCCCAAAGTCACAATGCCCACTCGGTTCCCCAACGGAAGCGGAAGTGTGGAAAAGCCGGCAGAAAGGCTTAATAGATCGGAAGGCACACTCACATTCAGAATTCCCGCCTGACGGCAAGCACCTCTGAAAACGGCATCATTCCCGCTCATGGCGCCTGTGTGTGAAGCCGCGGCCTTTTTGCCTGCCGCCGTTATGCCCCCTTTTAAGAGGATCACCGGTTTCTCTCTATTGATTTTTTCAGCGGTTTCCATGAAACGGATGCCATCGCCTACGTTTTCCACGTAGAGTACGACATATCTCGTGTTTGAATCATGTGCCAGATATTCCAGATAATCAGGACAGGTGAGCATGGCTTCGTTTCCGGACCCCACGAACAGGGAGATACCCACGCCCTGTTGCTCGGCCCAGTGAACCAACTGATTTCCCAAGTTACCCGATTGAGAAATGAAGGCGACAGACCCTTTTTTTGGTCTGGGATGCGAGCCCGTGGCAAAAAGGCCGGCATGGGGACAGATCATACCCATGGTATTGGGGCCGACAATCCATATGTGGTTTTTGCGGGCAATATCCACAATCTCTTTTTCCAGTTTTTTCCCGGCAGCGTCCGTCTCGCTGAAACCGGAGCTAATGATTACCGCGCCTTTAACCATTTTTTCACCCAACTCTTCCAGCAGGCCTGGAACCGTATGGGCAGGCGTCGTGATGAATGCCAGGTCAACCGCATGGGAAATATCCCGGACACTCGTAAATACGTCCAGACCGAACAATTTTCCACCTTTGGGGTTTACCGGGAAAACCTTACCCTCGAAACCGCCTGCCAGGATATTGGATAAAATGACCTGTCCCCACTTACCAAAGGTGTTGGAGGCACCGATCAAGGCAATACTGCCGGGATGAAAGATATCTTTGAGATCTGAAAATTTTCCGGCCAGTTGATTCTGAAAACTCATCCTATTCTCCCCACACCGTTAAAGAAACACATTGCGGATCTAGAAAATTTTAAGATGCCTGAAAAGCCGGCAACCTTCGTAAGCCGGTGTATACTAGCCATGTCGTTATCCCATGTCAAATACGAATTTGAAACCATTCTTCCCTTGTGCTTTACAAAAATAACCGTTAAACTTTTTGGGACGGATCAATAGAAAGGGGAAAAAACATGGGAATGAACAATGTGGTTTTTCTTGAAGTCATCGAATGGTTCGATGAAACCGGTAAAGAGCTCATTCACAGAATCCCTGAAACCGGCTCCGGGGAAATTAAGTACGGAGCGCAGCTTACCGTAAGGGAAAGCCAGGCGGGCATTCTTTTTTACAAGGGCCGGGCGTGCGATGCATTTGGACCCGGTCGCCACACCCTCAAAACCGCCAACATACCTATCCTCACCAAGATTCTGGCCATACCCTGGGCCATGACCAGCCCCCTTCGCGCAGAAGTCTATATGGTCAACATGAAAGTTTTTCCGAATCTCAAATGGGGCACCCGTGACCCGGTGGCATTCAGAGACTCGGAACTGGGGCTCGTCAGGCTTCGTGCCCATGGGGTCTTCAATATTCAAATCCTTCAACCGCTGCTTTTCATCAATACCATGGTGGGCACCATGGGGCAGTTCACAACCGATCAAATCGCGGAATATCTGAAACGGGTCATCGTTTCCCGCTTCAACGACCATCTGGGTGAGCACCTGGACACACTCTTAAACCTTCCCGGAAAATACGATGAACTTTCAAACGGTCTTCGGGAAAGGCTCAAAACTGATCTGAGCCATTTTGGTCTTGGCCTGACCCAACTTTATATTACCTCCATCACACCACCCCCCGAAGTACAGACGGCCATCGATGACAGAAGCCGTCTGAATGTCATTCCCGATCTGGATCGCCTGGTCAAAATGAAGGCCGCCATGGCCATGGAAAAAGCAGCGGCAAACCAGGGAGAAGCAGGTGCCGGAATGGGAATGGGCATGGGATTCATGATGCCGGCCATGTTCGCGGATGCTTTCAGGCAAAAGGGGCAAACCGCACCACCGGAAAACTTTTGCCCGGACTGCAAAAGACCTATTGCGCCCGATGCCAAATTCTGCCCTCATTGCGGTCATCAGCAACTGGTATTCGACCAATGCAGCAACTGCAGCAAGAATTTGCCACCCAACGCCAGATTCTGTCCCAAATGCGGACAGAAAGTCCTTAAAAAACCGGAGGAAAAAGCCTGCCCCCACTGCAAGGAAAAGAACCTGCCCGACGCCACTTTCTGCAATCAGTGTGGCGAAAGGCTTTAGTCCGGATCAGCAATGGGCTTTTTGGTCAAACAGGAATGTCCCCAGTGCGGCGGGCCTGTTGAACTGAAGGAAACCGATCACATCCTTCAATGCCCATACTGTAATGTAAAGAGCTTTCTATTCTCCAGTGAACCTTTCCGGTTTGTGCTTCCCCACGATACGAAAAATAAGGAAATTCTCTACGTCCCATATCTTCGATTTCGAGGCGTCTGCTACGCCTGCCTGGCGCGTAGCGTAAGATATCGTATTCTCGATATCACAAGACTGGCACTTCCCCTCAAACGCTTTCCCATTTCCCTCGGACTCAGACCGCAGGCAATGAAAATGCGCTTTTTGAGTTACGCAACCGAAGGTTCTTTCCTGAAATGCTTCCTCAATACTTCCGAAATGCTCATCAAAACCGAAAAGCAGTTTTTTGCCACCATTAGAGAGGATATCTACCATAAAGCGTATGTGGGCGAAGCCATAAACCTTATTTATCTGCCGCTTTATTTTGAAAAGGGAGCCCTTTTTGATGCTATTACCCAACGGCCCGTGGCACGGCTTCCCAGGGACCGGGAAAAATTTTCATCCGTAACGGAAAATGTCCCACCCTGGCAACTCACTTTCCTTGCGACCCTGTGCCCCGGGTGCGGTTGGAACATGGAAGGGGAGAAGGACAGTGTTGTCCTCACCTGCCCAAATTGTGAAACGGCGTGGGAAGCCAAAAGCGGAGGATTTGTTTCGGTTGATTTTTTTTCTGTTTTAAATGATGACCCTGATCTAACGTATCTCCCTTTCTGGAAAATGTCGGTCCGTACCGAGGGTATCAATATCAATACCTTTGCTGATTTCATGGAAATTACAAACCAGCCGAGAGTTGTTCAGAAAAGCTGGCATCATAAGGACATGGCCTTCTGGGCGCCGGCGTTTAAAATCCGGCCAAAACTTTTTCTGGCCATCAGTCGATACCTGACACTTGCCTATGAAGATTTCGAGGGGCAGCGGATGCTTCCGGATCAATTACGTCATCCGGTGACCCTGCCCGTCGCCGAAGCGATACAGGCGATCAAAGTGACCCTTGCGGATGCCACCGTCAACAAGAAAGACATCGTACCCAGGCTTCCAGAAACCAGCACGGCCGTAAAGAGCGCAACCCTGGTTTATCTCCCCTTCAGAAAAACAGGCCATGATATGATTCAGATCCAAACGGGCCTTGCCATTAACCGTAAATCCCTTGAATTCGGACGATACCTGTAGAATTGCGGAGTGCGGAATGCGGATTTATGAAAAGCCGATCCTGTATTTAATTCAATCTGTTATGGAATAGTCTCCTTGGGGAACGCATAAAACAACTTGAACTCATATGAACAGTTTCATAACTGTAATTCTAATTGACACAGCCTGACGTAGTGTGATCTATTTCACTTTGTTGGATCCATTGGTACTTTCATAGGAATCATTTGCTGATGAATGAGAAAACGTCACATTTTTTTGGGAGATGAATCATGAAATATTTTGCAATGGTGTTGCTGGCGCTATCCTTGATGATTTCAACCGCGTGGGCCGGAGTAAAAATGGGAGAAATCCCAACGGAAGTCGAACTCAAAGGCGATCTCGGCGGTCGGATTGACGGCACTCCCTGGACCAGCAAGGAACTCACCGGCAAGGTCCATGTGGTCTTTTATGTAGACCCCGACGAAAAAGATCTTAACAACGATACCAGCGAAGCCCTTCGACTCGAAAAATTTCCCAGGGATCAGTTCCAGTCCTATGCCATCATCAACATGGATGCCACCTGGCTTCCGAATTTTGCCATCTCCTCCGCCCTGGAGGAAAAGCAGAAGAAATATCCCCATACCATTTACGTACGTGACTACGACAAAATCCTGGTAAAGGAATGGAATCTGGCCGATGACAACAGCGATGTGCTGGCATTTGATAAGAACGGCGAACTGATATTCATGAAAGCCGGCAGGCTGACCCAGCAAGATATTAAAGAACTGATCATTTTAATTCGAAAAAATCTGAAATAGGCGGCAGCATGGAACATACGCCGGGTTTTAGATTGCAGCAGATCGGCACTGTTCGATCAAGCCTCAAAAGCAGGTCGGATTGCCCTTTCCAAGAAACGGAAGGGGCCCCCGAAGCCTGGATAGAAATTGATCCACGCTACAAAGACGGATTGCTGGGACTGAAACCGGGTGATGAAATCATTATTTTCACCTGGCTTCATCTGGGCAGTCGGCAAAAGTTACAGGTCCACCCCAGAGGCAACAGAAAAAACCCGCTTAAAGGCGTTTTTGCCACCCGGTCGCCCAGTCGTCCCAATCCCATCGGTCTGCATCAGACCCGTATCGTAAGCCTCGATCAACCATTGAAAATCAAAGTACAAACACTTGAGGTGCTCGATGGGACACCGGTCGTGGACATCAAACCGGTTATCTGAAAAACCAACAAAAGCACCTTCCCCTGGGCTCTCAGCCATCTGCCCCAAACGGCCTTCAGATAACGCAATGGCCGCCTGAAGGCCTTACTTAATTTTGACCCAAAGTATTTTAGCAGCACCCGGGCCCGGATTCTTCCACTGGCTCGGCATATCGGCAGTCAGATAGATAACATCGCCGGAACGCACCGAATAAATCCCCTTGCCCACCTTCAACTGCAGTTTGCCCGACAAAACATACCCCATCTCTTCACCCTTATGAATGAAAAAATGGGACGGAATGGTTCTTTTGGGTGGAATCTCGATAAGATAGGGTTCTGCTTTTCCATCGAAATCCAGCGGTGCCAACAGCTTGGCGGAGACGCTGTCCGCCGGCAGCTCCGGAAATTTTATATCCACCGCCCCACTGCCGGGAAAAACAACCTGACGTCCCACATCGGAAGTTCCCTGAAAAAAAGCGGCGATTTCCACGGAAAGAACTTCGGCCATTTTGAGAAGTGCCGGAAGCGACGGGTATATGAGCCTACTTTCGACCTGGCTGATGGTGCTGGGGGTTACCCCTACCAGTTTGGCCAGCTCCGTCTGGCTCAAACCCCGTTTCATGCGAAGTTCCTTAAGGCGCATTCCCAGATCAATCTGACCTGTGGTATGCTTCTCAGTCTCAAAGCTCACTGTTAAACCTTTCACCCAGTATCGGTGCGGCTTGTTGAGATTTTCCAGACTTCGCTCTTCAGCTTTCAGAATGGTCAGAGAGGTAGTGCCGCGCTTAACAGAAAGGTCGATGGCCACCTGTGCAATCTGGTTGATCTGTGCCCGCAACCGTGTGGAATGGGCCTTTTTTTCCAAGATCCAGTAGGCGATGGTATTGAGTTCATACAAACGCGGGCAGGAATGAGAATAAAACCGTATGATGTGATCTTCGCCGCCCCACAATTCCTGCATACCGGTGAGACTTTCAAAAACAAATCGAACATCACCATCCAGTTCACTGTGGATCCCGTAAAAGGAATCCGTCACCTTATTGACTTCCCAGGGCTCATCTACGCAGATAATCCGGCATGGCCAATCGGAAGGATTTTCCTCATAAAAATTTGAAAAAACTTCAGATCCGGCCCCTTTTCCGTAGGTAAAACAATCCAAAAGGGTAAAGTGCTCACTTTCCGCCAAAGGTCCCAGCTTTTCCAGCAGATTTCGAGGAGACCGGTCAAAGCTGACATAAATCAAAGGCTTTTCCTGGGATGTGGATTCCTGTATAAAATTCAGGTAAAACACAGAAGCCAGACTTCCCGCATCATCATGCCAAACCACATTATCACCGATAAAAATACCACCTAAAAGACGATCCAGTTGACTGACCCCGGATGCAATCCTCGTTTTGTGCAGCAGGTTTTCCACCATAATTGAGACCTCTTTCTGAAACTAACATCCTTTAATTTGCAAGAGTAAGGCTAAACTTATTTTCCTGATAAGTCAACAATCAGAAATGAAGCGTGATCTGAAGCATTGCCTTTTTTCCTGTCTGGTGATATTTTTTGGAGTTTGTGATTAAAAGGCACAATGATCCGCAATGTGTTTCTAACCCTAACGGCAGGGGCATACGTTTGTTTCTGGATATGGGAGATCTTTTTCATGGTGAATTTTCAGAAACTGAATATCGAATATTTCGTCAAAGAACTGACAAAAGCTTACCGTCGCAACTACAGTGACATGGAGCCCGAATTCGGGAATCTGATTGCATGGTCGGGCCGACTTGCTTTGGAAAACATCGCCAATACCGACGCCCTTTACCACGACCTCTACCACACGGTAATGGTGACCCTGGCGGGCCAGGCCATTCTGGAAGGCAAGCATCTCTGTGAGGGAGGCATAACGCCCAGGGATTGGCTTCACTGTACCATCGCCCTTTTATGTCATGATATCGGATACGTAAAAGGCGTTTGTCGAAACGACAACGCCCCGCGATTTGCAACGGGAATAGGAGATGAAACCGTCGAACTTGAGGAAGGGGGGACTGATGTGGCCCTGACCCCTTATCATGTTGACCGCAGTAAGCTCTTCGTGCGGGAGCGTTTTGGCGGAAAACTCATTGGCAGAGCAGAACGAATCTTCGATGCAGACCTCATCGCTTCTTATATTGAAATGACGCGATTTCCCGTTCCCGATGACGAAGCCCACCAGGATACCAAAGGGTATGGCGGAGTCGTCCGTGCTGCCGACTTCATCGGCCAGATGGGAGACCCCGATTACCCGAGAAAATCGCCATCTCTTTATTATGAGTTTGAAGAGGTCGGCTTCAATCAAGAACTGGGTTACAAAAGACCCGGGGATTTGCGAAAAGGTTATGCCAAATTCTACTGGGATGTGGTCAGCCCTCTCATACAGGATGCCTTGCGTTATCTGCACCTGACCCAGGAAGGCAAACAATGGATTTCAAACCTTTATGCCCATGTCTTTGTATCGGAACACTAAGTTACGACAAATGCCTATCCGATATTTTCAAACCGCCGCTCTTAAAGGTTTCATATTGACCACATAGATGCCAAGGCTTACCAAAATCAACGAAAGCGATAACTTCCATGTTAAGGGTTCGTGCAAAAGAACCACGCAGGAAACCGTGGAAAATACCGGTGTCAGAAACGTAAAGGCGCTCAATCTGCTGACAGGGTATTCATGAACCAGATAAAACCAGAGAAGGTAGCTGATAAAGGCCACGATGATTCCTTGAAAAAGCACCGACAGCACAATCACACTGCTTAAATAATAGACGGGGGGTTCTTTAATAAGAATGCTGATCAAAAAGAGCACGGGAATGGAAAAAAGCATTTGATAGAAAAGGGTATGGTAAAAAGAGACGGATCCGACGAGACGCCGCTTGATATAGATGGTGGTTAAAGCCCACAGTGCCGCTGCCGCAAATGCCAGCAAATCACCCGTAAGTGCTGTCCAGGTCGGCAACCCGATGTCTTTGCTGAGCAGGACAACAATACCGATAAACGCCAGAATAAGACCAGTGGTCTTATAAGTTGTAAGACGATCACCCTTCAGGAAAAAATGTGCTCCCAGCGCATGAAAAAAGGGCGTCGCATACAAAAGAATCCAAGCGGAAGATGCCGTCGTGAAAAGCAGGGAGGCATAGAGACATGCGAATTCAATACCGAACAACAGCCCTACCACCAGACCATCCAACAGGTTGGATGGGAAAAGCGGAAGCTTCTTCACTTTCATCCAGATTGCCAGTGCCATGAAGGCAATGGCTGAACGAAGGCCGGCGCAAAAAACAGGTGCGATACCCTCATTGCTCACTTTGATGGCAACCGCATTGAAACCCCAGAGCAGGCACAGGCCTGTGAGGAGTAAAACAGCCTTTAAATCAAGGGTCTCTCTTATGACCGGCGAATTCAAACGATCTTACTCCCACCGCCCATCATCTCTTCGCCTGAGATCCCTGTAACCCACCCCGCCCTGGTCATTGATAAATGAATTCAACAACCAGCTCACCACACTGATGATAAAACCGCCGAAAACCGCGGACCAGAACCCGTGCACCACAAATCCCGATATCACACCAGATGCCATTTTGAGCAGAACCGCATTGATGATAAATGTGAAAAAACCGAGTGTCAGGATATTGATGGGAAGGGTTAAAATCAACAGAATGGGCCTGAAAAAGACATTCAAAACCCCCAGGATGGCAGCCGCAAAAAGGGCGCTGAAAAATCCGGTTACCTCAATGCCGCGAATAAGGTAGGAGGCAACCATTATTGCCGCTGTAAGCACCAACCATCTCACCAGAAGTCCCATATAGCGCTCCTTTAATAGTCATTCATTCCGGAACATTTTGCGGCATCATTTAAAAACCTCTGAAACTCGTCACAACCGCTGACAAATGTTTTCGAAATGACATTTGGCAGTTAAACAGATTATGGTACTCTATAACAAAAGCGCGGTTGGTGCATCAATTAAATAATCATCCAGACCCGGCCCAACATATCCAACGGGAGGACAACCTATGGATTTCGTGCTCAAAAAAGGCATGACAATGATTGAAGCTGCTGAAAAAATACTGGTATTCACCGGAGCGGGCCTCAGCACTGAATCGGGCATCTCCGATTTCAGAAGCCCGGGGGGCGTATGGGAAAAATATGATCCTTCGGACTTTTATTTCCAGAAGATTATCTCCGACACCCATGCGCGGGAAAAATACTGGAAGATGAGCAGTGAACTCTACAGTACCATGAAAAACGCTCAACCCAACACGGCACATATGGCGGTGAAGGCCCTTGAAGACGCAGGGAAGCTCCTGGCCGTCGTAACCCAGAATATCGACAATCTCCACCACAAGGCGGGGAACAGCCCGGACAAAATAATTGAGCTTCACGGTACGGCCTTCTCGGTTTTGTGTCTGAAATGCGGAAAAACATACGACCGCGATGAAATTGAACACCGTCTGGATGCCGGCATCAAGGCACCATGCTGTGATGAATGCGGCGGCATTCTTAAGCCCAATACCATCTCTTTTGGTCAATCCATGCCCCAAGAAAAAGTGGCCAGATCCTTTCGAAAAGCCGAGGAGTGCGATCTGTGCATGGTGCTCGGTTCCTCCCTGGTCGTTCAACCCGCCGCCATGGTGCCGGCCCATGCCGCACAAAGCGGCGCCCCGCTGATCATCATCAATCATGATCCAACCCCTCTTGATGGTGAAGCCGATCTCGTGATCAACATGTCCGTTACAAAAGCACTTGAAAGCATGATGGGAAATCTTTTTCACTTGAAAAATCAAAACCGATGAATCAATATGATAAATTGCACTTAAGAAAACATTTCAAGGAGGATTTCATGTTAAGAATCGGTTTTGTTGGTTGGCGCGGCATGGTAGGTTCCGTTCTCATGGGACGCATGCGGGAAGCTGAAGGTTTCAAGGGCTTTGAGCCGATTTTTTACAGTACATCCAACGTGGGCGGCGAAGGGCCCGATACCGGCCTGGCAACACCCCCTCTGCAGGATGCCTATGATATTGCGAGCCTCTCCTCCCTGGATATCATTGTCACCTGCCAGGGCGGAAGCTACACCGAGAAAGTTCACCCGGAACTCATTAATAACGGGTGGAAAGGCTACTGGATTGACTCGGCTTCAACTCTCAGGCTCCATAAAGAGAGCATCATTGTTCTTGACCCCGTCAATCGATCCGTCATCGACGACGGGCTGCGTACCGGCGTCAAAATCTTTGTGGGTGGCAACTGTACGGTCAGCCTCATGCTCATGGCCCTTTCCGGTCTTTTCACCGAAAACCACATCCAATGGATCTCCGCCATGACCTATCAGGCCGCTTCCGGTGCGGGCGCCAAGAACATGAAGGAGCTCATCGCTCAGATGGGTGTTCTGGGAATGGTGGCGAAAGACCTGGTGGACGATCCGGAGTCTTCAGCCATTTTGGTTGATGAAATGACCACCAATGCCATGCGGAGCACCAGCTTTCCCACGGAGAACTTTATGGCACCTCTTGCCGGCAGCCTCTTGCCATGGATTGATGTTCCCATGGAATCGGGGCAGACAAAAGAGGAATGGAAGGGCTCTGTCGAAACCAATAAAATTCTTGGATCGAAAACACCCATTCCCATCGACGGACTCTGCGTGCGGATCGGCGCCATGCGATGCCACAGCCAGGGATTGACCATCAAACTCAACAAAGACATTCCCTTGAACGAAATAGAGGATATCATTGCCAACGGGAATGACTGGGTCACCGTGATTCCCAATGACAGGACGCTAACCGTCAATAAACTGACACCCGCAGCCGTCAACGGAACCCTTGATATACCGGTGGGAAGACTTCGGAAACTGACCATGGGCCCTGAATATCTGACGGCTTTTACCGTCGGAGACCAACTCCTGTGGGGCGCCGCCGAACCGGTTCGAAGGATTCTGAACATTATTATTGAACATCTTTCCTGAACCTGAAGGATTTTCGGTTTGCGTCTTTGAAGAAACCTGGGGCCTATGGATTGACAAAAGACAGGCGCCCCGGTAAAATGCAATTAATACGCTTGTGGAAGTGGTAAGCTCACTGGTGGGGCTCCCGGACTTCAAATCCGGTGTGACGGGCTAAAACCTCGTCAGGTGGGTTCGATTCCCATGCACTTCCGCCATTTTCTGCATAGAATCAACGAGTTTGAGGGTAAAGAACTGGCTACCTTGAATCTATTTTTTTCTTTGAATTAATGGAAGCAATTTTTGTTTCCATTAATTCGAGCTTTCTTGCCATTCCCGTTTTTGCGTATTTTCTAACAGAATCCAATCTTGCATGATCTGTTATCACCTGCAATTTTGATTCCGAAAAACCTTTTTCACTCACAAACTGAGAATATGACGAATGCTTTAGCCGCGCATAAAGTCTGATATTGGAACCGTTTTTTTTTGGCTTCATCCATTGTTTTCTTAAAATTGAGCGCGTGTAACGTCCCCCCACTCCTGCTACTTCCGTCGCCGACGGCGATCCAAATAGAGAGCGGTTATAGCCAGAATGGAAGACATGGCGATGACCAGGGCCGCCGTTTTGTAGAGGCCAGAAAGACCTGCCACCAGGGCTTCGGGGGATGCCTTGGCCACATCTTCCAGACCCGGCACCGCAGCCTTCGCCAGAACCCACGCAGTAAAGGCAGTACCGGCAAGCGGGATACCCGATGCATGCCCGAGGCTTCTGGACAGCGTCATGAGCCCGGAGGCAATCCCCAGACGTTTGTGCGAAACGGCCCCCATAATGGCACTGTTGTTGGGTGATTGAAAAAAGCCCATTCCTACACCAATGGGAATCAGTCTAAGTATTGTCCCCAAAAGGTCCACTTCCACGTCTAGGCTGCTGATACAGAGACATCCCGCCACACAAAACACAAGCCCAATAAGCGAAATGCCCCTTGCGCCGAATCGATCCGCCAACCGCCCCGCAACAGGAGCTAATATCCCCATGCTCACCGGCACAACCATCATGAGAAGCCCCACCACGGTCGGCGAATACCCCTTGACCAGTTCCAAATAAAACGGCACCACAAAACCGGCGGCGATTACCAGAAACACAAGCCAGCCCATGATGAGATTGATACTGAAAAGTACATTCTTGAAAAGTCCCAGATCTACCATGGGTGCTGAGACACGTTTTTCCACAAAGATGAAAAAGATCAGGACCAGCGCCGCTCCCGACAGCAGTCCCATGGTTATGGGGTGACCAAAACCCTCTCTCTGACCGTAACTCATACCCAAAGCAAATGTTCCTATGAGAAGAAGCATCAGGATCGCACCTGCAAAATCAAAGGATGCACCCGCTTCCTCTGGCTTCACATTGGGCACAAATTTGAGCGTTGCCCACACTGCGAGAATTCCGATGGGGAGATTAACGAGGAAGACACTTCTCCACCCGAACGACCCGATGAGCAGCCCCCCGGCGGCCGGTCCCATGGCAAGCCCTACAGAGACTGTACTGCCGATGATGCCCATGGCCTGTCCGCGCTCATTGCTGGGAAACGCCTCGGTTGCGATGGCAGCCCCCAGGGCCTGAGTAACCGCCGCACCCAGTCCTTGAACCATTCTGAACGAAATGAGCCAATACACACCGGGAGCCAGCCCACACAGGAGAGATCCGGCTGTAAACAGCGAAATTCCGCAGGCATAAAGGCGCCGCTTCCCCTTCAGATCCCCCAGGCGGGCAAAACTTAAAGTCAATGAGGTTACCACGAGCACATAGCCCAGAATGACCCATTGAATAGTCACAAAATCGGTTCCCAGATCGCGGACAAGTGTGGGCAGAGAGACACTGACGATGTTCACATCCAGGGTTGCCATGAATACGCTCAGACTCACCGCCATCATGGCACCCCACTTGGAAGGCGCTGGAGGTGCTGAAGCTTCGGAACTTTGTTTTAATGAATTGCCGGAAATCATGATCAAGCACTGTCCCAATTGACACTATCCACGTGCAGATCCTTCAGGAAAGCCCGGGCAGTTGGGATCTTTCCCATGTATAGCAGGATGCAGGCGTCAACGGATCATATTTCATTGTTTTTCCAAAAGCAATTTTGTTATAGTGATTAAATTGCTTACTCAACCCTAGATTCCAACCATCTTTGGTCAGGGCTATGCTATTAAAAGGGTACACAACTATTTTGCGCTGATCAAAACATGCTCAGGTGACCGGAAATGATCGAGGACGGCATCAGCCAAAGACAGCGGTTTTTGGCGACTCTATTGGGGGATGGCGCCGACAGGTTTCCATTTTTCGATCTTGAGCCCGAAGAAGAAACCCTCAGCCGATGGCACCGGGAGGGGCTACCGAGGCGGAAATCTTTTTCAACGTTTTTCAATCTGGAAACACACCATTCTGTCGGGCTGATGCTTCGCAGCTATCCCTTTTTCCAAAAAGCGTCCGATCTCCTCAAGGACCCTTCCTCTTTCAAACGACATTACAACCCTGACCAACGATCCCGTTATGCAAAGGGCTTTGTGGAACGAAGCGAACGTTTTCATCAGGAAGGACGGGTCCTTTATGTGGATGCGTCGGGAGGCGGTCTTTTTCAGATGTTGGGTGTAGGGGATTGGGACTCTCTGGTCTCTGCCTGCCTTGCACTCTTTGAAGACCCGCGGAAAGTGGAAGACCTTGTTAACAGAACCACCGATTTCTATTGTGCCTGCCTTGAAAGGGTACTTTCAAGCGTGCGGGTTGACTATGCCTCATTTTATGAACCCATTGCGTCCAACAGTGGACCCTTGATATCGCCTGAGATGTTTAAGCGCTTTGCCATACCGGGCTACCGGAAAGTCATTGATCTTTTGGTGAAATATCACATCCCACTTCGTATCCTCTGTACCACGGGAGGTGACTTGACGTGTCTCCTGCCGTCTCTGATAGATGCCGGTATCAATGGACTCTGGATAAGCAACATCCAAAGTGCCCGCATGCAATACCCAAAACTTCGCCATCAATTTGGAGCTGAAGTTGCTCTGATCGGCGGGATCGATTCGACTGCCCTGGCCCAGGATGAGACGGCCGTACGAAAGGCCGTGGAAGAAACAGTGCCAGGCTTGCTTGAAAGTGGTCATTACCTTCCCTGCCTCGACGACAGACCACGCGGTAACATTCCGTTCGCCAATTACAGGTTGTACCGCCAAATTCTTGAAGAAATTGCTCGAAAGGGATGATCCCGTAAGATTTTCCACACAACGAAGAGGGTCGTTTGAGATGAATCAAACGTTTTCCTTTTCACAGCCGCCTCAGGATGTCGACGGGCTTCATGCGGGATGTCCGTCTCCCCATGAAATAGCTTGCAAGGGCCCCGGCAAGGAGAGAGAGTGCCAGGGCGGATGTTGCAAGACCCGGGGACAGGCTCACCGGAAGCCTCACCACAGACACCGCGTTTTCGGCATTCCTGGCAAGGGCGGGAAGGAGATTTATCTCCCATGGGGTTGAAACGGGGATCGAGGCAAATCCCAGGAGATAAGAAACCCCATATCCTATGATCAGCCCGAAGATTCCCCCGGCAAAGGACTGGAGCAGGGCCTCCCCTATCAACTGCTTCTGTACGTCCCGCTCGGTCCAGCCGACCGCTTTCAGGATGCCGATCTCGCTGGAGCGGGCGACGAGATTGGCAAGCATCGACTTGATAATCAGGGATATGGCCCCTGCAAGTGCGATTATGGATATAAGAAGCGAGAACTGGTCCAAAATCTTCGAGACCCCTCCCATCAACTCGAGAAATGAATCGGAACTGGTCACCGACACGCCGCCGAGCCGTCCGGCAATCCGTGTCTTCACCTGGCTCAGCAGCGAAGGGTTTCTAAGCCGAAGGTACACGACGTTAACGCCTTCCGACCCCTCGCTGAGCAGGTTCCGGGCGTCGGCAAGGGGAAGGTAGATATTGGCCGAGGCGATCTGGGATCCTTCCTTGATCTCCAGGAGTCCTACCACGGTAAAGTCGCGGCCTTTGATCTTCATCCTGGCACCGAGCTTTGTATGATGGAACATCGCATAATGGTTTTCGAGTACCACCTCCCCTTCCTGCCGGGGAAAGCGTCCCTCTTTAAGCCATTTCCTTACCTTGACCGGGCCCAGGTTCGGCTGCGAGAGGTCCACGCCCATAATGGTCCTGAACCCTCTCTGGTCAAATTCCCAGAGCAGCAAAGAAGAGGCCATGGCCCCGACACCTTCGATGGATGAGAGCTTTTGCAGGTCCTCTGATGAAAGAAGCTGGTTCGAAATGGGGAGGCGTATCCCTTGCATTGTTTCAGGGACTTGCTGCGAACCCATCGTTCGCCTCTCAGGCCTCTGGACCACCAGGTCGGCGCTGAGGTTTTTGAAGGGCAGGCTGACCGCTTTCTGATAGGCGGTGGAGATGGCGTTGATCGAGACAAAAAGCGCTATCCCCACGGCGATCCCCAGGACATTTACAAGGGTCCGGTGATGGTGGTGACGAAGCTCTTTGAGCACGTAACGATAGTCCACGGCAGTCTCACTTTCCGGCGGTGGCCTGATCAAGGGCCGTTCTCAGGTCGTCCATGGTCCACTTGCCTTGAAAGAACGCGGGACCCGCACCGGTTGGAAAGCCAACAAAGCTTACCTGCTCTTGGCCCAACTTCACGACCGTATTGCCATCGATCCAAATGACAAGCGGCACATGGCGGTTTATCCCCTTTTTGGCCTTGAAATCCTCCCCCTCCTTGCTCTCAAAGTCATACCAGGAGACACTGATCTTATCGCCGTAACTGGAAAAGACATCCTTCATCCTGTCGAGAGTGTCCATCAGGGGACCGTGGTTCATGTAGAGCACCTCGATCCTGGCGGTTTTTGCAGCGTAGGCGCTTTCAGTACTGGCGATTGAAAAAACAAAGACGCAGGCCAGAACACATAAAGAATCCAAAAGAATCTTTTTCATGATATAATCTCCCCGTCATGCATGCGGATCAAGCGATCCGCGTTTTTTGCAAGTTCCCTTTCATGGGTCACCATGAGGATAGCGACCCTCTCCTGTATGTGAAGTCTGTTCAGAATCTCCATGATGGCATCCTCGGTTGCGGAATCGAGGTTTCCGGTGGGCTCGTCGGCGAAAAGGATCTCGGGGTTGTTGACCAGGGCCCTCGCAATCGCTACCCGCTGTTTCTCCCCTCCCGAAAGCGCCGAGGGCAGGTGATCCATCCGGTGTCCCATTTCCATCCTGTCAAGGAGCTCGGTTGCACGCCGCTTCCTTTCATCACCTGTCATTTTTATGGGGAAGAGCGGTAAGGCGACATTTTCCCATGCGGAGAGAGTCGGGATCAGATTGAAGGATTGGAAGATAAAACCAACGTTCTCTCTCCTGAACAGAGCGAGTTCGTCCTCCGTGGCGCCGGTAATATCTTTCTCGTCGAGTTCTACGTGGCCCGACGTGGGTCGTTCCAGGCCGGAGAGGAGAGATAGGAGCGTCGTCTTGCCGCTCCCTGATTTCCCCGTGAGGCAGACGAATTCTCCCTTTTCCATAGAGAGGGAAACGCCTTTGACCACTTCAAGATTGCCGTATTTTTTACTAAGCCCTGTGCCTTTTAAGATGGTTCTGCTATTCATGCCGTAGGACCTCCGAAGGTTTGATTTTTGAAATATTTCGACCCAGCAGGGCCCCTGTGAGACCTCCTATGACGACGGAAAGAAGAATGGCAAAGGACGCCAAAGTCCACGGCACGGAAACGGGAAGCCTGAGGGTCTTGAAGACCTGATCTCCCCCGCCCGGCAGGAAGTGAGGACGGGGGCTCATCTCCCACGGAATAGGGATATTGATTTTCATGAAGCTCAGCCCATAGGCGGCCACAAGGGCGATGAGCAACCCGAGAATCCCCGCCATGACACATTCGACCACCGATTCGGCCATGAGCTGCGTCACGACGTTGCGGTTGGTCCAGCCAACGGCCTTTAGAACCCCTATTTCCCTTGCACGTTCGGTGATGTTCCCTGCCATTGTTTTAAAAGCGATCAGGACGGCCACAAGGATGGCGATCAGGGATGCAACGAGGGTAAACTTGTCGGAGATGGCAAACAGGCTGCCAAGCAGCTTCAAAAAAGAATCCGGCGTGCCGATGGTCGCATTTTTTCCCATCAGGGCCCGCAGGGCCGAGGATAATCCGGGTATTTTCTCCTCGTCCGCCTTTATGAAGAGCAGGTTGACATCAGCCGGGCTGAACGGAGAGACGGCCTGCACCTGCGCAGATGAGGCTGCAAGCCTTTGCGCCTCCGGCAACGGCAGATAAAGGTTGGCCACCGCGATTTTGGGAGCCCTGGAGGCGTCCACCAATCCGACCACCGGATAGGCCCTGTCTGCCACCGATAGGGTGTCACCTACCTTGATCCCGAACTGGCGGGCGAAGGCCATTTCCACCAGGGCTTCCAATTTGCCCTCCTCGATAAAACGTCCCCGGGTGACAGCGTTACGAACAATGGAAGGGCCGACGGAATTTTGCTGCTCGACCCCCAAAACAATCCAAGCCCTGTCGGGATCAAAGACCCAGAGCAGGACGGCCTTGCCGATTCCGCGTACCCCCGGCAATGTCTCGATCCTTTTCACCTCCTCATCACGGATCGTCACTGCAGAACAGGGGAAAACCGCCCCTTTCAAATCTTTCGGAACGTTCCCGGAGCGCTGCACCGTGACATCCGCCCCGATCTCTTGGAGGGGCAAGTGGGCCGCCCCGCGGTAGGCCATGGACAGGGCATTTAAGATGATGAGAAGCGCGATGCCGATGGAAAGGCCTATGACGGCCGCCAGGGTTCTCCGTTTTTGGTAATATAGTTCATTCTTCAAGTAGCGCAGGTTCATGCCATCCCTCCATCAAGCATCCGGGTATCCAGTATCATCCCTCATCAAGGACATGCAATCGCCCTTTTTGACATGGCCCCCTGGATCAAGTCGAAGAATTTTTTCTGCTGGTCTTTGTCCAGCATGGATTTGAATTCGAGCATGTGGGCAACGACCATTTTCTGTATCTCTTCCTGGACCCCGTTAATTTCGGCGATGGTCTTCTCAATGGCTTTGCCGTCGGGATGGTCTTTCCCCAGAAGGTGGAAGAGCGATTTCCTGAGCCGATCGACCTCATTCTTCTTCTTAGCAAGGGTCCCGTGAAACAGCGGCGCTTTTTGCTCGAACAGCTTTCGTTGATCCGGCTTGAGTGAAAGCGCCTCAAAAAGATGGTGCTGGATAGAGGATGAACCTACCGGAACCTGTCTAGAGGTGTCAAAACCGAAAGGAGCCGATGGATCGTTCCGTTGGTAATAGGTGTACCCCGCAGCGCAGAGGAACGAAAAGTTGAGGAGCAGGGACAGGACGAGTATATACTTTAAGCGGTTATCTTTCATGGCTTGGTCTCATGAGCGTTGCATATATCCCGCCCATCGAATCAGGGGGCGCCGCCTGAAACAGGTCGAGGGAAAAGGTTTTCCGCACGGCTCTTTGTCCCATGTGGTCTCCGTTTTCCGCCAGGAGCAGGTTGCCCGAGATGATGCCTGTGGTCATGACCACAAGCGCTAAGGCCACTTGTGCGGCCCGCAGAAACAAGGCCCTGGGGCGAAGACTCCGGAGTCGCGCCCCTTCTTTTTCTTCCACATTTGCCAAAACCCTTCCTGCGAATCCGTAAGGTGCGGAAAATTTCCGGGCGGAGGCAAACAACCGGTGGATGGTCCGCGTCTCTTCCAGTATTTCTCCGCACGAAGTGCAACTCCGGATGTGTGATTCAAAATCCTTCTTCTCATCCGGACGCAACGCGTCATCCACGTACTGGGAAATCTTTTTCTTTGCATGCACGCATTTCATGTCTCATCTCCTATGATTATTAAACGATTTGAAAGCCGATTTTGTTCAAAATATTTTTCATCAGCCCATAATTTTATTAAGGAGACGCCGGAGTTGTTCACGAGCTCTCGATATCCGCGATTTTACAGTGCCCAAGGGTGTGCGCAGTACTTCAGCGATCTCCTCATAAGAAAGCCCTTCCATCTCCCTCAGCACGATGGCGATCTTCAGTTTCTCCGGCAGCTTTTGAAGGGCCAGTTGTATGGAGTCGTGGATTTCCGCTGATTCGTATAGTTGTTCTGGAAATGACGCGTCTGACGGCAGGTCTTCGGTGAGAGGCGCATTTCGGAACGCCTCCCGGCGCGATTTTCTCTTATAATCGAGGCATGTGTTCACCGCGATCCGGTAAAGCCACGTGTAGAGAGAGACGTCCGGCCTGAAACCTTTTAACCCCCTGTATGCCTTCAGGAATACCTCTTGCGCCGCATCCTGCGCATCCCTCGAATCCCGGAGCATATAGCGGCAGAGATTATAAATTTTGTCCTGATGTCTGAGGAGAATGGCCTCAAAGGCCGAGGGGTCTCCCTTCTTGAATCGCTCTATTAAGTTGCTCTCGTTGATAAAGGGCCCTTGATGAGGTCAAAAGTTGTTTCACGGCGAAGGATGTCTAATTAGATGTTCACTTAATTAAATCTATCGTCATTGTCAATAATGAATTGGCTTTTAGCTCGTATCCTTACGCCCCATATAAAGCGGCTTTTCATCATTTGAGTGATGCAGCTGGTAATCTGACCCGGATATTTACTCTCACGCCATTCCAACGGCCTCGGTTGTGTTCTCGCTGCCACTTTGAATTAAATTCCGCTCTTTTTAGTGGATTTTTTTGTTAAATATGGTAGAATAATGATCATATACGGCTGAAACTACGGGGTCCGGACAATTGCTATCATTGGATTGTGCTTCTTTTTCGATTTCCGTGTCCTTCGGCCTTTACGTTGTGGGTTTGAGCCTGTTTCTTCAGAATTTTGAAAACCTAATGGAGATTCAGATTTTTCCGGGAAAACAAACGAATAAGGAGAAATATAAATGCCGATAACAAAAAGAGCACCTTTCATAGTGACACTTCTTGCCTTGGTAGCCTTCTTGACATCTTGCGCCGCCATGGAACAGCAAAAATCCATGAGCACAGAGCGATTGCTCTCCGCATCCGGCTTCAAGATGAAACTCGCCACCACACCTGAAAAGATGGACGCATTGAAGGGATTGCCTCAACGCAAGCTGGTTCCGCAGGTGCATGAAGGGAAAAATTATTATTACTACGCTGATTCGGAATTCTGTAAATGCCTTTATGTGGGGAGCGAAAAATCGTATCAACAATTCGAGAGTCTGGCCGAACAACGCCAAATGGCGCAGGACTACCGCTGGGCCGCAGAGGAAAATATGGATGCCAGCATGAATTTCGGCATGTGGGGACCCTGGGGACCATGGGGACCCTGGTATTAGGCCATTTTCTCAAACAAAAATTCCGAAAAAACACATGATCAAAAAAAGGGGGGCGTCTTGGGCCCCCCTTTTTTATGAATCTTGATTGAATTCGAGGCAGCATGAGCCGTCGCTGGGCTATTTTCCTGATCACGTCAGCCAATTTCTTCCTCTCCCAATTCTACCGGGCCACCAATGCCGTCATCGCGGATCAATTGCTTTCAGACCTTTCACTGGACACCAAGGGACTGGGAACCGTCAGCGCCGCTTTTTTTTATGCCTTCTCCATCACTCAAATCCCCATCAGCATGCTCCTGGACCGCATCGGGCCTCGCCTGATGATGACCGGTTTGTCGCTGGTGGGCATCGCCGGCGCCATTATTTTCGCTGGGTCAGACTCGCTCCAGATGGGTGTTCTGGCCCGCATACTTCTGGGGGTTGGCATGGCGTGCAACCTCATGGGAACGCTGAAGCTTTTGACCACCTGGTTTCCCCCCACCGTCTTCGCCACCCTCTCGGGCATCGTTTTTTCCATCGGCACCCTTGGCAATATGGCTGCAACGGTGCCCATGGTATTGCTGGTTGAGCTTGTGGGATGGCGCCAGGCTTTCATGCTCATTGCAGGCGTTAATCTGATACTTGTGATGGCTCTCTGGCTTATCGTTCGCGACACACCTCCCGATCTATCCCACAAAAATTTCGCGGAACCGTCCGAACCCCCTTCAAGTGCCTTGTCAGGACTCCTGGCGCTTTGAAAATACCGGGTTTACTGGAGTATTTCACTGACCAGTTTCGTGGGATACGGCATTTTTGCCGCAGTTCAAACCCTTTGGGCCGGACCTTATCTTACTGAAGTCATGGGGCTCACTGCCATGAATGCCGGAAACGTGATTCTGATGATGAATGTGGGGGCACTCGTCGGTGGCACAGCATGGGGCTGGCTTTCCGACACTGTTTTTCACTCCAGAAAATGGGTCATCTTAGGGGGAATGGTCATCTATTTGATGGTTTTGTTGGTCATGGTCATGATTTCTTCAAATATATCATTTATCATTTTGATAATGCTGTTCCTGAGCTTTGGATTTTTCAGATCCAGCGGCATACTGCTTTACGTTCACATCAAAGAAACCATGCCCGCCCAAATGGCGGGCACCGCCATGACCGGCATTAATTTCTTCACCATGATCGGCCCGGCGGTCTTTCTTCAGGGGTTGGGAATACTCATGCAGCGTCTTTACCCCCATGCCTCCAGAGGGCCGGAAGCTTTTAGGACGTCATTCATGGTTTGTTCCGCGCTTATCCTGATGGTTTCCATTCTCTATATTTTCACAAAAGACACCTTCCTCAAAAACCGCCGCACCCTTTGATAAACGGTCATTTCCCGGATAAACCATCAGCATACCCTTATCCCATCCGGGAACCGGTTGATTTTCTCAAGGCCCTTTTCGGTCACTAAAACCGTGTTTTCAATCCCCACAACCCCTTCGCCCGGAAACACCATCTTCGGCTCCAAAGCAATCACCATCCCTTTTTCAAGAATGGTTTCTGCACCTTTTCCAATAACAGGCCACTCGTCCAGTTCAAGACCGATACCGTGCCCTACAAATGGAACCCCTTGGGGCATACCCATGAAGCCACGGCTGAGACCTGCTTTTTCGACAATGTCCAGCGCCGCTTGATACAGGTCTTTTGCCGTGGTACCGGGGGTCCCAAGCCGCATAAGCGTCTCTTGAACTTCCAGCATCACCCCATGGGCTTGCTCAAGAGGGGTTTTCAGGTTTC
>JAJDOH010000027.1 GCA_022340265.1 Deltaproteobacteria bacterium
AAAAACTTGAGATTATAATTCATCGAGGTTTACCTCAACCGCTGAAAATTTTTCATGTTGGCGTTCTTTCACAAGTAAACCAAGCTGATAATCTTCAATCTGTTCCAGCATAAGTTCATATGTTTCAGCAGGAATTAAGTATGCCGTTGGTTTGTTGTGATTAAGTATGGCTATAGGTTCACCTTCTGATTGCTCAATAAGGGATGAAGGATTTTTCTTTAGCTCTGATATACTTGCTGAACATCTTGCCAATACAGATTCCATTTTGACCACCTCGCTTATGAAATTTTATATTGGATCAATTATAGGTCTCAAAAGAGGTCATTGCAAGTGATTTTATATTAAAAGGTTAACAAGGTATTATGTGGACGGAACCGTCCAGTTAATACCGTTAATTGTGGCGTTATCTATAAAAGCAATAACCATGCCAAAAAGTCAAATATCCATAGGGCTTTTCATCTCTTTGACGGTTTTGCCTGGTACACAATGAGTATAAATCATCGTTGTTCTCACATCCACATGACCCAGCATTGTCTGGATCGTCCGAATATCGTAACCAGCCTGCAAAAGATGGGTGGCGAAACTGTGACGAAAAGTGTGCGATCTGACGCGCTTAGTGAGCTTTGCGCATCTTACGGCTTTTTTCAAAGCCTTCTGGACCTTCGATTCGTGCAGATGATATCGTCTGTATTCTTTGGTCCCGGGTATCAGCGTAAGTCCCTTTTGCGGAAAAAACCACTGCCATATAAAATCCTTGGCCGCGGCCGGATACTTCTTTTCGAGTGAATCCGGAAGAAATACCCCCGCGTAGCCTGCGGCCAGGTCCTTGTCATGGAGTTCTCTCAGCACCTCCATCCGGGTTTTCAATTTCGGAATAAGCTTCCGGGGGAGAGGAATGGTTCGATCCTTGTCTCCTTTTCCATGAACCGTTAGAATTCCGTCCTCGAAATTGAAATTTTGCACTCGAAGGCCAAGGCACTCGAAAAGACGAAGACCGCAACCGTAGAGCAGGCCGACAACGGTATCGAACGGATATTCGAGATGACTCAATACAATATCAATTTCCTGCCGGGAAAGAACGACGGGTATGTATTTTGATTTTTTTGCGCGGGGCACATCGCGCATATCGCCGTAGTCTTTCTTGAGGACATGCCGAAAAAGAAACAGCAATGCATTGAAAGCCTGATTTTGGGTTGAGGAGGCGACTCGTCGTTTAACCGCCAAGTATGTGAGATATTCTTTTACATCAAGTGAAGAAAGCGCTTCCGGCGGTTTGTCGCATAGAAAGCGCTGAAATTTCCGTGCCCAATCCGCATATGTTTTGAGTGTTTTTCGAGAATAGTGCCTGATTTTGATTTCTGCTGAGAGTTTCTCAATAGCTTGGTCCCAAGCCGGTGATTTCGATTTTTCAAGACAGCGCCATTCGTTATAACGCTTTCCACCCAACGAGCCAAATGTGGAGCTATGCTCTGCCATGGTTGTTGCCGGCATGACAGCCGGCTCGATGCCTCCTGCTGCGTCATTTGTATTTCGTGCTTTGACAGGTGCGGACACCGGAGAGGCAGGCGTTTTTTGTATGTTTACAGCTTCCGAAGGCGCGTGATTTTTCGCTTGTTGCGATTCGAAAAATAAAGAAATCGCATGCGCGGCCTGACTACATTGCCGCGGGGTTTGTTTTTTGGGCTTCAGCTTTTCGATGAATAAGCGAATCCGCTCTGATTTCCCTCCGGGAGGAGGATATTTTTCGCAAAAATCGAGAAAATAGCGAAGCCATTTTCTGTAATGAGCATGGAAGGGCGCGGGGATTGCCCGTTGTCTTAAGACGTTGTTGAATTGGACTGAAATATATTCCGGAATCGGCAGCATATCCTTCAATATACCCGCATCACGAATTTAGTCAGTCTATAATGATTATTATTAATGGTATCAGGGAATTTTTTTAACCATTGGCAGATTGGATGTCAACCAAAAAACAATTCGCACCTTAGACGTAATGACACCCTGGGGACGTGCCAAGCTAAGTACATATTTGCATAAATACTGTGACATTTCTTCTATTGACCACGTCCGTGATACATTATCTCTGGATTCCCCGGCCAAGCCGGGGAATGACGGAATTTATCTCCAGTCATTCCGGCCTCCGAGCCGGAATCCAGTCAGAACACTCCTGGAAATGCTTATTTTGGGTCGATATTCATAGATCCTCTTCTGGATGCCGGATCAAGTCCGGCATGACGGGATCAAAATTCGGCGTTACCGGTAACTGTCGTTGTATGGTTAGGTTTTCTGCAACGGATTTTCGATGCAACAAATCTTAGTCTCTTTGGATTTGAAAACTCAAGGTTTTTTTAGAAAATTCGAAAAGAATGGTGAAAAAATGATTGCCCGCTATGGAACCGCCCTCTCCGCTTCAGGTAGCCTGCTCAGGTCACCCCTCTTCCGGGGTGACGCGCGCCCGGTTTTTTCGCAATTCCCAAAGGACGGGGCTTCGAATAAGCCCCCTTTAATGGGACATCATCGGGTTGTATATATTCTTGTTATTGTCGTGACCCTCTTTCGGAAAATAACGGATTCCGGCTTTTGCCGGAATGACGTAGTGGAGATCCATTTTGAAGAAATTTCTTACAAGAAATACGGTACATCAATCCTGAATGGGAAACCTGGGGAAAAGACGCGTTCCGGATGCTTCTTACTGCTTCTCATTCTTACTGAGCCATAACTCGAAAAGCTTGAAACCCAAAGAGAGGATAATGGCGCCGATGAAGAGACCGATAATGCCGTTGAGTATAAATCCGCCGATGGCGCCGATAAATACCACCAACATGGGCACATCAACGCCGCGACCCATTAAGAGCGGTTTCAGGAAGGAATCGCATCCGCCCACAAAAAGGTTCCAGATGGCGAACAGTACGGCGGGAACCGTACCGGTGGTGTAAAAGGCGTAAACAGCGATGGGCGCCAGAATAATAAAGGTGGGCAACTGAACCACCGCCAGAATCAGGACAAGCAATGCCCAAAGGCCCGCTCCGGGAACGCCCACCGCAAGACAGCCCAGACCCGCCAGTATAGCCTGTATCATGGCCACTCCCAGGATACCCCGGGCAACGCTTCTGACGGTGGCACCCGACATGTTAACGAATTCATCCCCCCGGTCGCCCGCAAGCCGGGCAGCGATCGCCCGGGCCATCCGAACACCCTGCTCGCTGTTTGCGAGAAGAACACCGGCAATGAGGATGGCAACGAAGAAACTGACCAGTGCAAAACCGGCGCCGGCAGCGGTGTTCAATAACCACACGCCGACGACTTTGAGATGAGGGGCGATTTCTTTTACGGCTGCGGTAAGGTTTTCCGAAGAGAGGCTCCAAAAACTGTGAAGGGTTTGGCCGATTGCCGGCCAGGATTTGATGGTTTCAGGTGGTTTGGGGATCCGAAGAGATCCTTCTGAAATACTCGCGGATAATTTCTCCGCGGTTTCCACCAGAGAAGCGGCAAACATCACGCAAGGAATGACGATGATGACCAGAAGCAGCAGGGTAAGCAGGACCGCCGCTATTTTTTTCCGTCCTCCCAGGGCGGAATTCATCCAGCGGTATCCGGGAAAAACGGCAATGGCAATGATGATGCCCCAAACAAAAATCTGGATGAACGGCTGAGCAATCCGAAAGCACCAGAACAACAACAGCAGTACAAGGCCCACATGAATGGTTATCTCAAGTGTACCGGCGATCAGAGATTTATCTTTTAAAAAATGATCCGAAGCATTCATGACAGGTACCCCAATCCATGGCAAAACCCGAAAGATCCTTTCCTCTGGCAACTTCACCGTATCGGGCTTTTAAAAAAAATAGGTAATGATACCACTTCCCACAAAATCCACGGTCAAAATAAGTCTACGTTAGTCCGCGTCAGGTTTAAAGTGATTGTTCAATAGCCTTTCCAACTTCCACAGTGGTGGCCTTTCCGCCCATATCCGGGGTGCGAAGATGCGGGTCCAAGAGCACGGTCTCGATGGCCCGTTCCACCGCTTCCGCGGCTTCCGGATGGCCCAGGTGGTCCAGCATCAAAGCGCCGGACCAGATCTGTCCGATGGGGTTGGCAATCCCCTTGCCTGCGATATCAGGCGCAGAACCGTGCACCGGTTCGAACATGGATGGAAATTCCCGGGTCGGATTGATGTTGGCCGACGGTGCCACACCGATGGTGCCTGCCACTGCGGGGCCCAGATCCGAGAGGATGTCGCCGAACAGGTTGCTCCCTACCACCACATCGAACCAATCGGGATGCAGGACAAAATTGGCGCTCAAGATATCGATGTGATACTGATCGGTCTGAATGTCAGGATACTCGGAGGCCACGGCGGAAAACCGCTCATCCCAGTAAGGCATGGTATGAATGATACCGTTTGACTTGGTGGCGGAGGTCACATGTCTCTTTTTACGCTTTCGGGCAAATTCAAAGGCGTAGCGAAGCACCCGGTCCACGCCTCTGCGCGTAAAGACCGATTCCTGAATCGCCATTTCAGCATCGGTTCCTTCAAAAAGCCGTCCTCCGATTTCAGAGTATTCGCCCTCATTATTCTCCCGTATCACCACAAAATCGATATCCTCGGGACCACGATCTCTCAACGGAGACGTCATGCCTTTCAGCATACGCACGGGTCTGAAGTTGATGTATTGCTCCATTCGGCGACGGATCGGAATCAGGAGACCCCATAAAGAAACGTGGTCCGGTACGCCCGGAAACCCCACAGCACCCAGGAAAATCGCATCACACCCTTTCAGTTGATCCATCCCGTCCAGAGGCATCATGCGCCCGCTTTGGGTGTACGTCTCGCAACTCCACGGAAATGTTTCCCATGTGAAGGCAATACCGAACCGCTCCCCGACCCTTTCAAGGACGCGGATCCCCTGAGGCACAACCTCCTTCCCAATCCCGTCACCGGGAACCACGGCAATCCTGTAACCTGCCATTTACGTCTCCCGAGAGTTCTGCTGTTGTTCATTTAGATGATGCATTTTCTTGACGTTGAATATGGAGAAAATCATATGGCAGGTCAAGAGAAAAGGAACCACGGCACCCATGACGTAGACGAAAAAGAGCGGCAGGTATTTCTCTTCCGCTCATGGCCGTTTGTAATGGGCGATCAGGCGATTTCGATCATTTTTCTGTAATCAAATACCTTTTCAGGGCAAATCCCCTCGCAACGAAGACAGGCAAAGCCGTTACAACGCGAAAGATCGAGAGATAACCGGCCGTCCGCCTCTTTCATTTTGAGCGCGCTTTCAGGACATTCTGCCACACAAGCCTCGCAGGCCGTACATCCTGAAAACAGCTCTGCCTCTTTTTCTTCGATCACGTCAATGACGGTGAGTCCCCGCTCGCCCAAATCGGCGATGTCCTGGGTGGCAGTTCGATGCACTTCGGGTTGCGCCTCCGGTTGCGGCAGGTGCGGAAGGTTGAATTTGCTTAAATATTTTTGAAACTGGTCCATGGACATCCCTTCGGTCCAATAGGAAAGTTCCAAAATGAACGCCTTTTCAAAGGCGCCGGAAGTGGCAAACATGCAGTGGTGCTGACGCAATTTCTCAGATAGCGCTTTGAGCCGCCAGAGTTGTTCCGGGTCTTTCACCATATCGCATGCCATGGCCAGGGAGGTGTTGCCCACCTGGTAAATTTTGCGAACTCCGCCGGGAACCAGTCCTATGTCCCTTGCCTTTAAGGCATCCACATAGGTCCCCGAAGCACCGGCCATATACGCCACCGTTATCTCTTCAATACCGATGCCCGCTGCCTTGCAAAGTGAGATATGACCGGCCCGGATGGCCCCGATGGCCTTGCCGGCTTCGGTCAGGTCTTTTTCCGTAAATTTAAGATCTTCCGGAAGATGGATTGTCCTGTCCGGGCAATGAATCTTCGGCAGGCGGATCATACCGCATCTCAAAGCTTCCGCAATGAGGGAGATGACACCCGTACCTGTAATCCCCTTTGCCGGCAGTTCACCAGGGGCCAGCATGTTTCCGGTTTCCCCATGGACGGCGGCACCGGAATAGGGCAACATATCTTCGCCTAACACCCGGGTATTCAGCCGTTTGTCCGCAATGGTCACATCGCAAATGGCGCCGGGCAAGGCCAGCATGCCATTGGTAATCTGTTGACCTTCCAGAGCCGGGCCCGCTGCCGTTGACCCGGTGTAAACCGTGCCGTTTACCATCAGCGCCATTTCCGCATTGGTTCCGTAGTCGGTGACAATGGCGGTCTCATTTTTGTCAACGATACCGGTTTTGATCATCATGGCCAGTGCATCCGCACCGATTTCATGCCGAACCGCGGGCGGTATCAACACTTCCGCCTTTTTCGGCAACAAAAGCCCGCGGATATCGCAGGCCGAAACGATGGCGGCGTTTCTTTCGGGCGCAACGATGCCCAGGGCCTCCCGTTTGCGCTCACCGGCGTAGGCCAGATCACGAATTTCGATTTCCTGAAAGAGGGAAACCTGGATGGGGTTACCGCACACTGCCAACCGAACAATCTGTCCCGATGGAACGGCCAACTCCCATATAAGACGGTTTACCGCCTGGATCACAACGTCATGGGCCTTTGCTGTTCCGGCTTCCAAGGCAAAATGCAGGTGATCCATGACGTTGGCACCGGGCAGTGGATGCCGTGCGGTAATGGCTGTGGCAAGAATTTTATGACTGTCAAGATCTACTGCCTGGGCGCGGAATCCGGAAGTTCCAAGATCAAGGGCAATACCAAATCGATTCATTGCGATTCCCCTTTGCAACCTGCCGCGGGGCTTGCCGATAAAAGGTCCTGCTTTGTCCGGATCTGGGCTTTAAGCACATCGCTTTCCCGCATCCATTTCCGGACCGTGTTCGGGCCGATATCAAGCGGCTGTCCGCATCTGAGGCAGTACCAATTGCCGTTAAGGTCGATGCCTGCGTGGGCAAAGTGGGCAGTTTTCTCACGATGAAGTTCCCCCACAAAGGACCAGAACTTTTTGATATCGTCACAATATAGCCGTCTTCCCACCAATGTCTCAACATCGTTGTGTCGACGGCCGCATTTGGTACATGCCTTCAATCATGCCCCCATTTAAAAAAAAATGGCACGGCTTTATGCCGTGCCGTTGGCCGGTATTCTTTCTTAATGCTTTTTGGCCACTTCGGCCATGGCCTTCAGGTTCTCAATGGGCGTACCCGGGCCGACAGCGCATCCCGGGGCAAGAATCTGTATCCCATCGGCAATCGATTCTTCGCAGGCTTCTATCACGTCCTCTTTGGTGCCCATAAAAAGCGTCGTGGCCGTGTCCACACCACCCATAAGAATCATATCCGGGCCGCATTTCTCCCTGGCCAGAATGGGACTGGTTTTGGGCTCAAGACTGATAATGTCCGGACCTGTTTGTCCCATCCACTCGACGATTTTCGATACATTACCACAGATATGCAAAATGGTCGGGGCATCGATGGCATCAAACTGTCGTTTTTGGTACTCCAGTTCATAATCGCCATAAGTCTGTGGCGCGATCAGTTGGGGAGAGGCCGTCATGTCTTCAACGGCGATAATGTCGGCACCCGCTTCTATGAGTGCCCCGGCCAGAGCGGTCCCTGCCCTTTCGGCAACATCGAGAAAGGGTCGAATTTTTTCAGGTGTCTTGAACGTGGCTTTGAGCAATGGAACCGTATCTATCAGGGAACCTGCTATGGTAAAAGGGCCTATGATGCCGGCCACGATGGCCACCTGGTCACCAACCTCTTCCTTGAGCAGACGAACGGCTTTGAGCAACTCCGGGATGCGGCCCCGCTCCAAAAAGTCTTCCGGAAATTCGATCGGTTCATCCAATTTGTAAGGGGGCGGGTGATCGATACCGGGAATGCCCTGGGCGCCGTCCGGACCTTTACCGGGTTTGACTTTACAGCCCAGCGCCTCAGCCTCGATGGTCTGGCAAAACGGAAGCCGCACGGCGTCAAAACCCAATACCGTATGGGCGGCAAGCGCCTGTTTGTACATAACCTCGCCTTTTTCATGTCCCTCAGGCCAAAAGGCCTGAACCGCTTCCATCTGTTCGTAGTTGACCGTTGAATTGGCCCCGAAAACGGGCATGCGGTCTGGTTTTTGGTGTTGCAATACGGCCATAACACGTTCTTTTGGCGTCATTATTTCTGTCTCCTGTAAAAAATAATTGAAATGGTTTTCTGCTTCACATCCTGCATAAAGGAATTCTTAAAATAAACAGGATGTGGGCGCGCATCAGACGATAGCGTGCTCCATGGGCAGTGATCACCCAAAACAAAAGGAGGGCGAGCAAACTTCGTGCCTATATTTTCCGGTGCCCATATTCCGTGTCTCAACCCAATTTACGTATACCGTGTCAAAAGGCAAGCAGCCGTTAGCATTCTTGGAATGGGTAATTTCATCGATAAAAAGGTTTATTTGAGCATAAAATTTCATAGCATGCAATAAATTTTACAGCAAGGAAAATATTGCAAACATGTATCTTCCCGAAAAATTATTCCAATTTTGTATTTTTCGGTCATCTGTTTAACGTTTATAAAGAAGAATTAAAAAATCAATATGCCAACGAAGATCCTGACACTATCATCTCCAGGTGTTTGACGTGCTGAACAATATATCTTGAAAAGAAAGAATTTGCTCTATATGATGAAACAAATTTTCCTTAGAATCAAAGAGCGACTAAAAACAACCGATCATGCCTGAACCTATTGAAACACCGCAACAACTTTTGGTGCGTGCCCATCGCATGTACCGGAAAATGATACGCTACCCCCATCTAACGGACGCCATGAGGAAAATCTTCCGATCCGCCCTGCTGGAAAAGGGGTCCATGGATTCGGAACAACCCATTCAACAGAATGAAAATGCCATTGTCGGAAAACCTTCCGTCGACGTCCAATCAGATGTTGGCGATTACGCTGACGCGGCGCTGGATCTGGCAATGTTTCAGCATTTCAATGACGAAGAAATTGATCAGTATATCAATCTGGCACGGAAAGAGGACCGGCTGCGTAATCTGATCAGAGTGGTCAACACGGAAGGTGTCACTTCACTGGGAATCAAGAAGGCCTTAAGGGAGTTTTGTGAAATTCCCGAGGGGAACACATTTGTTCCTCCCAGTGAAGCGGAAGGGGTCCGCGTGGCCCTGATCAACCACTTCATCTCCAATCAGATCCCTTTTTTGGGCATTGCCAAACAGCATATCACCATTCGTGATGTCGACGAA
>JAJDOH010000052.1 GCA_022340265.1 Deltaproteobacteria bacterium
TGGGGCCTGTGCGCTGACGATGTCCACCAGACTGAAGGATTGGGACAACATGACGACGGGCACAAGGGAGAGACCCAAAGGGAGTTCGTAACTGATCATCTGGGCCGCGCTCCTGATCCCTCCCAGCAGACTGAATTTGGAGTTGGAGGCCCAGCCCCCCAGAACCACGCCGTAGATGCTGATGGAACTCATGGCCAGCACGAAAAGGAGTCCCACATTGAGATCGGTGATGACCATGGGGAAGGGCTTTCCGAAAAGGGTCCAAGTCTCTCCAAAGGGGACCACGGCAAAGATGAGAAAGGCCGTTAAAGCGACGACGGCGGGTGCGTATCTAAAGATCCACCGGTCGGCGCCCTCAGGTATGATATCTTCCTTGAGCAGCAGTTTGATGATATCCGCGATGGGTTGCAAAAGTCCCGCAGGCCCTGCCCGGTTGGGGCCCGGCCGCAGTTGAAACCATCCCAGAAGCCGCCGCTCGCCGAAGGTGAGCCAGCCCGCCACCAGCAGCAGCCCCACCAGAACGAAACCGAGCTTTAACACCAACAGTATCATTCCCAGCAGCCAGTCCATCACTTGGGCTCCTCTATCTTGCGGATGCCCTCATCGGACACCATGGCCGGCCATTGTTTCAATTTCCGCCATTCCACCGTGCGATGCCTGGGGAGGATGATCACGCCGCGAGCCATGTTGGATGCGGTCTCCAGTTCCACAACCACTTCCCCTCTGTCCAGTGAAAGCGCGACCCGGTCCCTATCCGCCAATTTCAACCGGCGGGCATCCTCCGGATGCATCATCAATTTGGGGACCGGTTCCCCTTTCCTTGCGGGACGGGAATAGGCGGAGAGCTCCTCCGTACCGAAAATCCAGTGGGTGAGCAACAGTTCCAAGCCTTTCCTTTGAGGTAGCGGTTCACTTTTCTTCCACGAAAAACCAGCATCCTCCGGAACCATTTCGGGAACAACGCGAATGCCATCCGCTTGATGGGAAAGACCTTTTAAATTGGCATCTTTCTCCGCCAGCCAGTCCTCAAAACCGTTCAACTGCGCCTTTTCCTTTTTACCTGATACGGCACCGTACAGTTCCTCCAGAACCTCATGGACGGCCTTTGCGTCCCCGCCGGGGATGTGGTCCAGGAAGGTCCTGGGCGGGTGTTTTCCTCCGCTAACCTGGGATATGGGCGTTCCGCCCCGATGAACGGGAGATGTTTTCTGAAGTCTACCCTCCTGATTGATGAAGCTTGCGGACGACCGTTCAAAATGGGTGCAGGTTGGGAGAACCACCTGGGCTTTTTCCACGGCAACGGAAGGGAGGTAGTCGAGAACCAGCAGAAAGTCCACTTTCATCAGGGCCTGCTCGAGCCGTTCCCGGTCCGGATATGACCAAAAGGGATCCTGCTCCACCAGGATCAGGGCTTCGATGGTTCCCGATTCCAGAATTTCCAACACCGATTCGGGTTCTTCCGGGAGAGTCAACATCCCGGCGCCGAAGGCATTGGGTCCAGGCAGCACATAGAAAAGCCGTGCACCGTCCACTTTTTCATGGAGAAGTCGGGCCATCACGGCAGCCATTACGGGCGTATGGGGCCGCACCGTGTCCGTGCCGCACACCACCACCGGTTTCAGGCTTTCCCCGAGCTGTCGACCGAGATCATTGAGCCGTTCTTGAAAATCAGGGCTCGGTATGTAGGTATTGGGAAGTGATGCAAAAACGTGTGCGGCTTCATCTGACAGTTTTCCAGCGCTTCTGGGAGCAAAAGCTTTTTGAACCAGCACTTGTGCGCAGAGATCCATATGGTCCGGCGTTACCGCCAGATGGGCGAAGACAAAGGGGAGGGAGACGGGCCTCGGGTCCAACACGGCGATTTCGGCGCCCTTGCGTTGGGCCTGGCGCATGGCGAGCGCCAGCATGGGCGCTTCATTGATGGGGTCCACACCGAGAGCCAAAATGAAATCTGAATTTTCAAGCTCTCCCATGGAGATGGCCAATGTCTTATCCAGCAGGTCCACGGCCGTTTTGACTTTCTTCTTAATCTCCGGTTCCACAAAAAAGCGGGGGTCGGGCCAACCCAGATTTCGGCACAGCTGTTTCAGGGACCACTGGGCTTCCAGGCTGCACCGTTCCGATCCCACCGAGAGTACCTTTGCAGGGTCAATTCCCTTCAGCCGCCGTGCCGCCGTTTCGATCCCTACTCTCCATGCGACCGGTTTTTGATCCACCCGCGCGGTCCGGGGCCGATCCACATGGTTGGCATAGTCAAATCCGAATCTCCCCCTGTCGCAGATGAAGTGATTATTTACCGCCTCATTGCATCGCGCTTCCAGACGCACCATTTCCCGGTACCGGGCGCTGGCGGTGACGGCGCACCCCAGGGAGCAATTCAGACACAGGGAGGGACCCCGTTCGAAGTTCCATCGCCTTCCCTTGAACTTGGACGGTTTGTCGGTATAGACCCCCGTGGGGCAGACATCGATCAGATTTCCCGAAAAGGGACTCTCAAGGGGCCCGTCTTCAAAACGGCCGAAATACTCCCGATGCCCGATCTGCATGACCCCCAGATCCCGGTACCCGGCAAAGTCCTGGTAAAACCGCCGGCACCTGAAGCAGTGGATGCAGCGGTTCATTTCGTGCTGCACAAAGGGTCCCAGGTCCTGGTCCTCATAGGTGCGTTTTTTATCCAAATACCGGCGCCTGCCGTGGCCGCCCGACACGGTTTCGTCCTGAAGCAGGCATTGACCGCCTTCATCGCATACGGGGCAGTCATGGGGATGATTCAGCATGAGGCACTCGATGATGAACTTTCGAAAAGCCACCGCCTCCGGATGGGTGGTGGAAACCACCATACCGTCTTTGGCCGCCACCATGCAGCTCATGTCGATTCCCTTCCGATGCCCCTCAATGAACTTTACGGCACACAAACGGCAGGCACCCACCGAGCCCAGGGCTTTATGGTAGCAGAACCTGGGAATCATGATCCCCAGGCGCTCGGCTGCCGCAATGACCTTGGTTCCTTCGGGAACCGCGATTTCCCGCTCGTCGATAATCAAACTGGGCATGACGGATACCTCTCATTTCCGGTTTCAAGATCTTCAATTCCCGGCATGGGCGCTAAAGGCCATTGGTTGGGATCGTCATGTTCCAGCGGACATTTCTTCAGGGTGATATGGGCCTTCACTTCATCCTCAAAATCCTCAATGAGGCCCTCTACAGGTGCGGCCGCACCCAGCGCAAAGGCGCAGTAGGCATTTCGCATGTGCCGGCACATCTCCTGAAGACGGGCCGGGAAATCAGCTCCCCCCTCACCCCTTTCGATGGCGGAGAGGAGACTCTCCATATAGGGGATACCCTCGCGGCAGGGGGTGCACCAGCCGCACGATTCCCTGGAAAAAAATTGAATCAGGTTGAGGGTGATGGCTACCAGGCAACAGGTATGGTCGAATACCATGAGAGCACCCGTCCCCAGTCGATGCCCGGTGCCGATTTTCGCCATGGAGTCAAAGTCCATTGCCACGTGAAAGAATTCCTTTGTTAAATACCTTGTGGATGCACCGCCGGGCAGACAGGCCTTAAATTCGTATCCGGGGAGCATTCCTCCGGCATGTTCTTCAATGATTTCTCCCAAAGGGGTCCCGAAGGGAAGTTCAAAGACGCCGGGGCGTCTGACCCGGCCGCAGACACTGTAGATCTTGTTTCCGGGAGCCTTGTCGTGTTTCCCCAGGTCCCGGAACCAGCTCGCACCATTACGAACAATGTGGGGCACCCAAGCCAGGGTCTCCGCGTTGTTGACGATGGTGGGCCTGCCCCACAAGCCTTGCTCGGTCAGATGCCCTTCGATGTTGGGGTGGGGCCGTTCCCCTTGAAGGGCGTGGATCAATCCCTTGGCCTCGCCGCAAATGTACCGTCCGGCGCTGCGATGAACCACGATTTCAAAGTAAAAGTCCGAGCCCAGAATTTTCTGGCCCAGGAATCCCGCGGCCCGTGCCTCCGACAGGGCTTTCTCGAACTTCAGCGCCACCTGCTGGTAGGAGGGCCGGATGAAAAAATATCCTTTCTGGGCGGAATTGGCGTAACCGGCGATGATCATCCCTTCGATCACCGTGTGGGGATTGACCGAGAGGAGCAGGCGGTCCTTGAAGGTGCCCGGCTCCATTTCGTCCGTGTTGGCCACAATATACCGCGGATGGGGGGCGTCATCGGGGAGCAGTTGCCATTTTTTTCCGGCGGGAAACCCCGCGCCGCCGCGCCCCTGAAGCCCCGAATCCAGCACCGTTTTTTTAATATTCTCCGGCGCCTCATGGTTCAGCAGTTCCCGAAGCCCTTCATAACCGCCGGTTCGGCGGTATTCATCCATGGAAATGGTCTCATGCTCGAGCCTGTCTCTTAGAATCAGGGGTAGGGACGCCGGCATCACTTGACCACCTCGCATTCCGGATGGTGAAGGCGAATGTCCAGAAGGATGCTGTCAATGGCATCGGGGGTCAAGGGGCCGTACGGTTTGCCGTTAATGAGCATGACCGGCGCATGGTCGCAGTAGCCCACGCAGCACACCGGCAGAATGGTAAAGAGCCCGTCTGCCGTGGTTTCACCGGGTGCGATGGCAAGGGTCTTGGAGAGGTAGTCCATGACCGTTTCCTCTCCGTACATCCAGCAAATGGCGCTGTCGCACACGTGGATCACATAGGTTCCCACCGGCTCCCGGTAGAGGAAGTCGTAGAAGGTCGCCAGTTCTTCGATCTCCAGGGTTGTCATGCCGAGCATGTGGGCCGCTTCCGCCACCGCCTCGTCGCTCAGGTAACCGTAATGTTTCTGAAGGGCGAACATGACATTAATCGCCTCTTCCCGGGGCGCTTCACTTTCCAGAATCTGTGTTTGCAGTTGTTCTTTTCTATCTTCCGGCAGCATCATAAACTCTCTATCT